>CAZKKP010000077.1:0-3539 GCA_964553295.1 uncultured Thermoanaerobaculia bacterium
CGTCGTGGATCGAGACCTCGCCGGGCTCGAGGTAGACGTAGCGCTTCTCGATGCCGTTCCCGCCGCGATGGAAGCCGGCGCCGCCGGAGTCGACGATGGTGGTGTAGCCGTCGACGCGCACCGGGTAGTAGGACTCGAGGTACTCGGTCGGGATGTTCTCGAACAGCGGCCACCACGAGTGCCCGTCCATGCCGTCGCCGATCGGACGTCCGGGGATGCCGCCGTAGGAGATCTCCATCAGGTAGAAGAACTCGCCCTTGCCGTCCCATCCGGAGTAGAGCATGTACGGGGAGGTGCCGTAGCCCGCGGCGGTGGTGTGCTCGGGGCTCTTGCGGGCGAGCGCGCCGCCGAGGACGTCGAACAGGCGGGTGAGGGCGTGGGTGCGGCAGCCGAGGGCGGAGGGGAACTTCGGGTGGAGCAGCGAGCCGTCGGGGATGACGACGTGGAGCAGCGGGTAGAAGCCGTCGTTGAACAGGATCTGGGGGTCAAAGACCATGATCAGGTAGACCCCGATGAACATCTTGAACATGCCTTCGTTCAGGTAGAAGTTGACCGGCCCGACCGCCTGCGGGTCGGTCCCGCTCCAGTCGAAGTAGGCGTGCTCGCCCTCGCGCCAGATCGTCAGCTTCATCTTGTAGGGGCCGTGGCCGAGACCGTCGTCGTCGATCCAGTCCTCGAAGGACTGGGGCTCCTCGGGGATGTTCTGGAGGATCAGCTGCGCCATGGCGCGGTAGGTCCGGTCGAGCAGCGCCTGGCAGGCGGCGAGGTAGGTGTCCTTGCCGAATCGGCGGCAGATCGCCTCGACCAGGTGGACGGCGGTCTTGCAGCCGGCGATGATGCCCATGAGGTCGGCACGGTTCATCTCGGGCATGCGCACGTTGTTGAAGATCAGGCGGAGGACGTCGTCGACCGGCTTGCCACGGCTGAACACCTTGACCGGGGGAATCCGCAGCCCCTCGCCGAAGACTGTCTTGGCGCCGGTCGGCAGGGAGCCGGCCAACGGGCCGCCGGCGTCCATCTGGTGGCCGAACATGCTCGACCAGCCGATCAGCTCGCCCTCGAAGAAGATCGGCACCAGGACGAGCCAGTCGTTGATGTGGGAGATCGCCCCTCCGCAGTGGTAGGGATCGCTGGTGAGGATGACGTCTCCGGGCTCGACGGTGTCCTCGAAGGTCTCCATCATCTCGGAGATGTACGAGCCGAACTGGCCCACCACCATCCGACCCTTGGGGTCGGTGATCATCGGGAACTCGTCGTGCTGCTCGCGGATCACCGGGCTCATCGCGGTTCGGAAGAGCACGGCATCCATCTCGTGGCGGGCATTCTTGAGGGCGCCTTCGATGATGTCGAGGGTGATCGGATCGATGTCGATCCTGGGGATCGCTGCAACTTTGACACCCTTCATGGCTTCAGCCCTCCCGGTGATTGGGGTTGATCAGGATGTTGGAGAAGCGGTCGACCTCGGCGGTGTAGCCCGCCAGGACGACGGTCGTGGAGTCGAACTCGGTGATCACCGCGGGGCCGGGGACTCGGTTGCCCGGCTCGAGCCGGCCGCGGTCGTAGACCCTGGTCGGCACCCACTCGCCCCGGCTGTAGACCTGGTGCTCTCCGACCACCGCGTGGTCGGCGTCGGCGCCGACCAGGGCGCGCTCCTCCTGGAGCCGCGGATCGGGAACCCGGCCGATGCCGATCGCGCGCAGGTTGACGATCTCGCAGGCCGTCCCTTCCATGCGGAAGCCGTAGAACTGCTCGTGCAGGTCGTTGAAGCGCTTGACCAGAAGGGAGGTGCCGTTCCCCGCGAGCTCCGGCAGCGCGACCTCGATCGGGATCTCGTAGCCCTGGCGGTAGTAGCGCAGGTCGGCGTTGAAGGTCAGCACCCTGCGATCCTCGGCCACCCCCTCCCGCTCGAGCCACGAGATCGCCTCGGCGCCCAGCTCCTCGAGGATCCCGACGATATCGTCGATCTCGACCGAGTCGACGGTCCGGATGAAGGTGCGCGAAAACTCCTCACGGAAGTCGGCCATCAGGTCGCCTTCGGCGCACAGCACCCCGGGGGCCGGCGGCACGATCACCGGGAACGACCCCATGAGCCTGGCCACCGCGTTGGCGTGCATCGGGCCGGCGCCGCCGAAGGCCACGAGGGCGAAGTCGCGCGGGTCGTAGCCGCGCTGCACCGACCCCAGGCGCAGGGCGCCTGCCATGTTCTCGTTGACGATGTCGAGAATGCCCGCCGCGGCCTGGTAGACGTCGAGGCCGAGGGCGTCGCCGATCTTCGCCACGGCCTGCTTCGCCGCCTCGACGTCGAGGATCATCTCGCCGCCGAGCAGCCGCGGCGGCAGGTGGCCCACCACGACGTTGGCGTCGGTCACCGCCGGTTCGGTTCCGCCCTTGCCGTAGCAGGCGGGTCCCGGGTCGGCGCCGGCCGACTGCGGACCGACGCGGAGGGCGCGGGTGATCATCGGCACGTGGGCGATCGAGCCGCCGCCGGCGCCGACGGAGTGCACGTTGACGCTCGGGACCTTGACCCTGAAGTGGCCGAGCTCGGTCTCCCGTGCCAGGCCGGGCTGCCCGTTCTGGCAGAGTGCCACATCGGTCGAGGTGCCTCCCATGTCGAAGGTCAGGATGTTCCTGTAGCCGGCCCTCACAGCCACCGCCAATGCGCCGGCGACGCCTCCTGAGGGACCCGACAGGATCGCGTAGACCGGCTTCTCCTGGGTCACCTCCGAGGTCATGAGCCCGGCGTCGGAGCGCAGGATGTTGACCTCGCACCGGACGCCGTCCCGGGCCAGCGAGGCGGAGAGGTTCTTCAGGTAGGAGGCGACCTTCGGCCGCACGTAGGAGTTCATGCAGGCGGTCAGGGTCCGCTCGTACTCGCGGAACTCCGGCAGCACGTCCGAGGACAGGGTCACCGGGAATCCCGGGAAGAGCTCCCGGATGATGCGGCCGATCTCTTTCTCGTGGGCGGAGTTGGCATAGGAGTTGACCAGGGACACGGTGAGGCTCTCGACCCCGGCGTCGACGAGATCCCGGACGATGGACTCGATCTGGGCGGCGTCGACCGGCGTGATGACCTCGCCTGCTGCCGACATCCGCTCGACCGCCTCTCGGGTGTCCTCGAGGGCCGCCGGCGGGGCGGGCTTGATCATGATGATCCAGCCGGCGAGCGGTCCGGGCGTCTGCGACCGGGCGAGGTGCAGGATCTGGCCGAAGCCCTGAGTCGTGATGAGGCCGACGCGAGCGCCCTTGCCCTCGAGCACGGCGTTGGTCGCCACCGTCGTGCCGTGCATGATGCTCGCCAGCTCGGCCGGGGAGGCGCCGCTCTCCTCGAGAATCCGGCGCACACCGGTCAGCACACCCTGTGAAGGATCAGCCGGTGTCGATGGAGTTTTCGCTCTGAATGAGACACCCTTGTCGTCCTCGACCAGCATCAGGTCGGTAAAGGTGCCGCCGACATCCACACCCAATCGGTAGGCCATCACTCCTCCTTTCGGCTCGAGACCGCGTCGCTGCCCTGCCGGACGTCCGGTGGCGCCGGGGCG
>CAZKKP010000077.1:3549-11973 GCA_964553295.1 uncultured Thermoanaerobaculia bacterium
CCGGCGATCCCCTGGACCCGGCGCCTGGACACTGAGCGAGCAGCAGCGTCGTGACGTTCACGTTCCGCCGCCTTCCGTGTCGATCTTCCCGTAGAGCTGGTTCGGGGTGCCGGCGGCGAGGACCCGGCTGGGCAGGCGGCGGCCCAGGGCCGCCTCCATCATCCGAGAGACCTCCTGCACCGCCGCGTTGTCGATTCCGGTCTCGATACCCATCTGCTCGCAGAGGTTGGTCAGATCCTCGGTCGAGATGTTGCCGGCGCCGTCAGCGAGCACCGGGCAGCCTCCGAGGCCGCCGAATGAGGCGTCGAAGGTGTCGACGCCGGCATCCAGCGCGGCCAGGACGTTGGCCAGACCGAGGCCGCGGGTGTCGTGCAGGTGCAGCGAGAGAGAGATCCCGGCGAGCTCGAGGCGCAGCCTCGACATCGTCTTCTGGACCTGTGCCGGGTTGCCCAGCCCGACCGAGTCGGCGATCGACAGCTCCCGCACACCGAGGTCCGCGATGCGGTGGGCGAGCTGTGCCACCCGGTCGTCGGAGACCGGCCCTTCGAAGGGACAGCCGAAGGCGAGGGCGATCACCACCTCGAGGGTGGCGCTCCCGCCCTCGAGCCGGGCGTGGAGGTCCCGGCACACGGCGATCGACTGCTCGACCGACATGCCGACGTTCTTGCGGTTGTAGGTCTCGGTGCAGCAGATGACCAGGCGGACGCCGTCGACGTCCGCGGCGACCGCCCGCTCCGCCCCCTTGAGGTTCGGCACCAGCGCCGTGTAGCGGGTCCCGGGGTGGCGCTCGATCGCCGCCATGACCTCGGCGGCGTCGGCCATCTGCGGCACCATCTTCGGGCTGACGAACGAGGTCGCTTCGATCTTGCGCACCCCGGCCCGGGCCAGAGCGTTGACCACCTCGACCTTGAGCGGGGTCGGGATCATCGTCCGCTCCACCTGGAAGCCGTCGCGCGGCCCGACCTCGACCACGGTGACCCGGGGTGGCCAGCGGATCATGGCGCCGACGTCTCCGGCGGCTGCCGTTCCGCGCCGGCGATCGCCCAGGTCGGCCCGAGACCCTTGGTGGGATGGGCGCATGGCGGCGCGAGCGGGCTCATGCCGACCCGCCGCGGGCGCCAGCGATGCGCGCGACCACCTCCTCGGCGTCCATGACGTCGCCGTACTTGCCGTCGATGTCCACCAGACTGGCGGCATGCTGTGTCGGTGCGCGGTCGCCGACGCACTGGCGCGGCACGATGGCGCGGAAGCCGTGCTGCATGGCGTCGACCACCGACGCCCGGACGCAACCACTGGTCGTGCAGCCGGTGACGATCAGCGTGTCGATGCCGGCCGCGACCAGAGTCGACGCCAGGTGTGTGCCGAAGAAGGCGCTCGCGTAGCGCTTCTCGATCACCGGCTCGGTCGGCCCGGCGCACAGGCGAGGGTCGAGCCGGACCCATTCGCTGCCTCGCCGGAGGGTCGACAGCGACGGCACCTTGCGGACGAACAGGCCGGCGTCGACGAGGCTCGGCTCGTACACGGTGGTGGTGAAGAAGACCGGGACGGCCGCTGCCCGTGCGGCGGCGAGCAGCTCCAGTGTCCGGCCCAGCGGCTCCTCGAGGTCGCTGCCGAGGGGCGAGGAGGGATCGGTGAAGCCGAGGATGAAGTCGACGACGAGCACGGCCGGCCGGTCGCCGAAGCCGAGCCTCGCCGCCAGCCCCCTCTTCTGGTAGTCCTCGAGGACTGAAGCCGCGTGTCGGTCGGCATCGTCGTTGGCTCGGGACGGCGCCATGGCTCAGATCACCCCCCGATGTGCCAGGGCGTCGATCTCGTGATCCTCGAGGCCGAGAATCCGGCCGAGCACCTCGCGGGTGTGCTGACCGACGGAGGGTCCGGCCCACATGGTCGCCCCCGGCGTCCGGCTGAGCTTGGGGATGATCGCCGGGATCCGCAGCGGACGGCCTCCGGCGTCGACCTCCTCGAACAGACCTCGAGCCTGGAAGTGGGGGTCCTCCATCATGTCCGCCACGCTGTAGATCAGACCCGCGGGCACCCGCGCCTCCTCGAGGATCTCGAGGATCCTCGCTGCTTCAAGGGATCGCGTCCACTCGGCGATCGCGGCGTCGACCCGCTCCTGCTGGCGGAGGCGCCCCAGGTTGTCGGCCAGCTCCGGGTCCTCGGCCATGTCGGGCCGCCCGGCGGCGGCCATCAGGCGACGGAAGATCGAGTCGCCGTTGCCGCCGATGATGACGTGCTTGCCGTCCAGGGACGGATAGGTGTTGGTCGGGACGACCCCGGTGATGGTGGTGCCGGACGGCTTGCGCACCATGCCGAGCCGGTCGTACTCCGGGACGACGGCCTCCATCATGTTGTACACCGCTTCGTAGATCGCGACGTCGACCACCTGACCGGGACGCTCCCGGCGGCGATCGCGGTGGAACAGCGCGAGCAGGACCCCAAAGGCGGCGTGCAGGCCCGTGAGAGAGTCGCCAAGGCTGAGATTGGGCCGTACCGGAGGCTCATCCGGAAACCCGTTGACGTAGCGAAAGCCGCCGACGCCCTCGCACACGGAGGCGTAACCCGGCCGCGACGAGTAGGGCCCGTTCTGGCCGTATCCCGACACTCGAGCGTAGATCAGCCCGGGGTTGAGCCGTTCGAGGTCCTCCGGGCCCAGACCCCACCTCTCCATCGTCCCGGGCCGGAAGTTCTCGATCAGCACGTCCACCCGCGCGGCGAGGTCCCTGACCAGCGCGCGGCCCTCCTCGGTCTTGAGGTCGATGGTCACGGACTTCTTGTTTCGGCCCAGACTGTACCACCACAACGAGGTGTCGCCCTCGACCGCCCGCCAGCCGCGCACCGCGTCGCCCCGCCCTGGAGGCTCGACCTTGATGACCTCGGCGCCGAAGTAGCCGAGGAGGGTGCCGGCAAAGGGTCCCGCCATGAGCTGGCCGAGCTCGAGCACTCTGATGCCGGAAAGCGACGAGTCATTCATGTCGGTGAGCGTCCTCCCCGGATGGTATCGTCAGCATGTCAGCTTCAGGGGACAGAGGCGCCTCGAGGAACCCGGGCGTGGGGTGTCCCTGCTCGCGAGCCGCTTCGAGGTGGTTCTCATGGTTCTAATGTTATATTGTACGTGCAATCTGTCAATATGACGAGATGGGATGGTCATGGTAGGATCGCGCCGCCTCGACGGAGGCCCCGGGGAAACGACGGATCAGCGGCCGGCTGGTGTGACGTGCGGTGCTCGCCGCCCCGAGCGGCGGGTGCGACGGTCTCGAGCGGGAGCCTGCCGGTGGCGTCGTCGACCGACTCCGGACTGAGAAGGTGAAGCATGATGGCGCCCCGGAACCCCGCACCCTCAGCGACGGATCGACAGGGGATGATCCCTTTCGTGGACAGCAGCGTGCCGCTGTACTACCAGCTCGCGACGATTCTGCGCGAGAACATCATCGCGGGTCGGTACTCGGTCGGCGACCGTTTCCCGACCGAGGCCGACCTGGTGGAGACGTACTCGGTAAGTCGCGCGACGGTGCGCGGCGCCCTGCAGAACCTCAAGGACGAGGGGCTGATCCGGCGCGAAGCGGGCCGCGGCACCTTCGTGTCCGGCTTTCCCGAGTTCACCGGCACTCTGAAGATGGACGGCACCCTGAACGGCCTGATCGCCATGGGTCTCGCGACCTCGCCCCGCCTCGTCGAGCTGCAGCGGGTGACCGTTCCCCCCCAGCAGGCTGAGGTGCTCGGGATGGCGCCGGGCACCCAGGCGATCCGTGCCTGCCGGGTGCGCTACTACAAGGACAGGCCCTACTGCTACATCGTCAACACGCTCCCGCTGCACATCGGCGAGCTGATCAGCGAGGCTGACTGGGAGAGCGGCTCGATCCTCAGGCACCTGCAGACGAATCACGGAATCCGGCTCGGCGACGCGGACGAGTACGTGCGAGCGACCGTGGCCGACGCCCACCTCGCGCGGCTGCTCGAGGTCCGCATCGGCGCCCCGCTGCTGCAGGTCGAGTACCTGATTCGGGACCAGGACGGGAACTCCGTCGAGACTCCGGTCATCTTCTATCGCAGCGACATCCACTCCTTCACCCTGCGGCTGACCTGGTCGCCGGACGGGCCGGGGGGAGGCGAGGGCTGGTCGCTGCGAGCCGAGTGACCGAACGGCGGTCGGGGGACCCACGGGCCGGGCGGCGGGCGCCCGGACGACGAGCCTCGGCCGCGACCCCACGGAGGTGAGCGTGCCTCGCACCCTGGCCGAGAAGATCCTCCTCGCCCATGCCGACGTCGACGACCTGGCGCCCGGGGACATCGTCTCGGTGCGCTGTGACCTGGTGCTGGCGAACGACGTCTCCGGTCCGGTGGCGTTCGCGGCGATGGAACGGATGGGCGCCGCCAGGGTCTTCGACCCGGCGAGAGTGGTCATGGTCGCGGACCATTTCATGCCGGCCAAGGACATCAGATCGGCCCAACTTCAGAAGCGCCTGAGGGACTGGTCGCACCACCAGGGGGTGCACTTCTTCGACCAGGGTCGCGGCGGAATCGAGCATGCGGTCCTCATCGAGGAGGGGTTTGTGGCGCCTGGAATGGTCATCGTGGGCGGCGACTCGCACACCTGTACCTACGGGGCGCTCGGCGCCTTCGGCACCGGCCTGGGGTCGACCGACATCGCCGGCTGCCTGGCCCTGGGGGAGTTCTGGCAGATCGTGCCCGGGACGATCGCGGTCGAGCTGGCCGGCCGGCTCGGCCCCTTCGTCAGCGGCAAGGACGTGATCCTCGCCGTGATCGGACAGCTCGGTGTGGCCGGCGGCACCGACACGGTGCTGGAGTTCGTCGGTCCCGGCGCCGAGGGGCTGACCGTCGACGAGCGTCGGGCGGTGGCCAACATGGCGGTCGAGGCGGGTTGCGAGTGCGGCCTGTTCCCGGCGGACCGGACGACGAGGGCCTATCTGGCGGAGCGCACCACGGCGCCCTGGGAAGAGCTTCGATCGGACCCCGGGGCGCGGTTCGTGGATCGGCTCCAGGTCGACCTGGCCCGGCTCGGGCCCCTGGTCGCCCTGCCGCCGTCGCCGGGCAACGTCGTGCCGGTGGGCGAGGCGGTCGGCCGTCGGATCCACCAGGTGTACATCGGGAACTGCGCGAACGGGACGATCACCGATCTCCGCCAGGCGGCGGCCATGTTACGCGGCCGCGAAGTTCACCCCGGCACCAGGGCGATCATCGTGCCCTCGAGTCGGCGTGTGTACCTGCAGGCCCTCGAGGAGGGGCTGCTGGAGATCTTCGTCGAGGCCGGGGCCGTGGTGTCCACGCCGACCTGTGGGGCCTGCTTCGGCGGCCACATGGGGATCCTCGCACCGGGGGAGACGGCGGTCACCACCACGAATCGGAACTTCACCGGCCGCATGGGATCCGACCGCGCCGAGGTCATCCTGGCGAACGCCTGGGTGGCGGCGGCGGCAGCAGTGGCCGGCGAGATCGTCGACCCGCGAGAGATGGCCGGCGAGGGGGCGCGATGATCATCTGTGGGACCGCGCTGGTGATCGACCGCGACGACGTCAACACCGACCTGCTCTACCCCGGGCCCTACCTCAACATTGACGAGCCGGAGAGGATGAAGAGCTATCTGTTCGAGGGTCTGGATCCGTCGCTGCGCGATCGCCTCGCCGACGACACCATCCTGGTCGTGGGCGCCAACTTCGGCGGGGGTTCGTCGCGCGAGCACGTTCCCCTGGCCATGAAGGCCTGGGGGATCCGCGCCGTGGTCGGCAGGAGCTTCGCCAGGATCTTCTTCCGCAATTGCATCAATCTCGGCCTTCCCGTCGTCGTCTCGGCGGCGGGGGTGGCGGCGGCCCGGCAGGGGTCGACGGTCCGGATCGTCGCCGACGAGGGCGTGATCCAGGTCGACGGTCGTCGGTTTACGACCACGGTGTTGCCGGCCTTCATCCTCGACATGACCCGCCGCGGCGGGCTGGTGCCCTGGGTGCGAGCCCGGCTGGGTGCGGATGGGACCGGGACGACCGGCCGGCGCCGTGCCGAGGACGAGGGCCCGCCCTGCTGAACCCTGCTCGACACGGACCGGGCGGCTCGCGCCGGGTCACTCGAGGGCGGCCTTGAGCTGGGCCTGCCGCTCCTGCTCGCTGTCGATGTAGCTCAGCCACCCGGCGGCGACCTCACGGCTGCGGCGATCGGCCTGGGCTGCGAGGAACGCCGCCTTGGCCTCCTCGTACTCGCCGAGCTCGAACAGCGCCTGGCCGAGCATCACCTGCACCTGGTCCGGCCGGCCGAGCCCGCCGCGGCGCAGGGCGGACCGCGCTGCGGTCACGGACTCCGGCCATCGCCCGACGTAGGAGTGGGCCTGGGCCAGGAGCACGTCCACCTTGCCGTCGGGGGACAGCTCGGAGGCGCGGGCCAGGGCGGGGATCGCCCGTTCATACTCCCGGGCGAGCGTCCATGCCTGGGCGAGCAGCCGCCAGTTGTCCAGCGTCGACGAGATCGCCCCATCGCGCAGGCCCGTCTCGAGGATCTTGCCGGCGCGCAGGTAGACCTCGTTGTTGAGCAGCAGGCTGACGAGGCTGAGAAGGTCCGCCTCCCTGTCGAGATAGCCTTGAAGGTACGCCAGCTCGAGGGTGGCGAGCTGCCGTTTCTGGTCCTCCATCTCGCCGTAGAGGCTCGCGAGCTGCATCCAGTACTGCTTCTTGGGCCAGCGCTTGATCAGCTCGTGGAGGGTGGCCACCACCTTGGGGAAGTCCTTCAGCTCGTAGTACAGCACGCGCAGCATCAGGTAGGCGTTCTCGCTGGCCGCCTCCCCTGACTTCTGGGTGAGCTCGACCACCCTGATCGCGTGGGGCAAGGCGTCCCGGTACTTCTCCTGCTGGTAGTAGGCCTGACACATCATCTCGTAGGCCTGGCGCGGTGGCTCCGGGGTGAGGTCGAACCATCGCCTGAGCGTGTCGACGGACTTCTGCCACTGCTCCTGGGAGAAGTACAGCTGGGCGAGGGTGTAAAGGGTCGAGGTGGTCAGGGCCCCGGGCAGGTTCGGCAACGCCAGCAGCTGCTCATAGGACGCCATCGCCTGGGCCATGCGGTTCTGCGAGTAGTGGATGTAGGCGAAGAGGTTGAGCACCTGTGCCTGCTCGTAGCTGTTGAGCTCCTGAGAGCGGAGCTTCTCCAGGATCTGCGTCGCGAGCGTGAAGTTGGAGGCCTCGGCGGCCTCCTGTGCCTTGGCGAGCTCCTTGAAGGTCGACTCGCGCATCGCCGCGGTCTCCTGCGTCTCGCGGTCTCCGAGCGGCTGGCTCGAGTCGGACTCCTGGGGCGCTGCGAGGATCGTGGCGGCCGAGAGGGTGACGGTGAGCAGGCCGATCCACGCGGCCTTGACGCGGCCCAGAGAGGGTCTGCTCGGGCGTGGTGTCATTCCTCCTCCGTCTCTTCCGTTTTTTCCGTCTCGTCAGTCTTCCAGCTGGAAGGTGATCTTGTTGAGCACGCCGTGAACCTCGATCGGCTCACCGTTCACGATCCTCGGCTTGTACTTGAACTTCAGAGCTGCGGCCAGGGCGGACTTGTTGAATATCGGGCTCGGGTGGTACTCGACCACCCGCGGGTCCCTGACGGCGCCTGTCCTGGTCACGGTGAACTCGACGACCACATACCCCTCGATGCCCCGGTCGATGGCGGTCTGGGGGTAGATGGGGGCGACCTTGACGATCGGCAGGTAGTCACCGTCGGCGCTTCCGGCGGCGATCCCGAAGCCGGGCGTCACCTGGATGCCGATGTCCGAGAGCGGCACCTCGGTGCCGTACGAGGCGTCGACGGACCTCACGTGGTCGCCGGATTGGCCGAGATCCTCCGTCGAAGGCTGCGGCGCCTCTGGCGGCGGCTGATCGGGGTTCGGCGGCCGGTCAGGCTTGCTCCGCTTGCTCTCCAGCTGCTCTTCCCGTTGCACACGGACGAAGTCCACGACCCGGGTGGTGGTGACCTCGGTGATGGCGGCCTGACCGGAGGCGATCAGCGCCTGCATGGTGAACAGCAGACCTGCCGTGACGAAGAGGCCGGCAACGGTGGCAGCGATAAACCTGAGCATGGGTCACTCTTGAGCTGCGATGGAGACGTTGTAGACGCCGGCCTGTCGCGCCGCGTCCATGACCCGGATGAGCATCTCGGTGGTGGAGGCCTTGTCGGCCTGGATGACCACGCTGCCCTGCGGGTTCTCCGCGTGGAGCCTCTCGATGTTGGCGCGCACGGCACGGGCGTCGACCTGTCGCCGGTCGATCCAGATCTGACCGCTCGCGGTGATGGCCACCAGGATGTTGCCCTTCTCCTTGACCACCGCGGTCACCGCCGACGGGCGGTCGACCTCGATCCCCGACTCCTTGATGAACGACGCGGTGACGATGAAGAAGATGAGCATGATGAACACCACGTCGAGCATCGGCGTGATGTTGATCTCGT
>CAZKKP010000078.1:0-3788 GCA_964553295.1 uncultured Thermoanaerobaculia bacterium
CACCTGGAGTGGTACACCGAGGCGGGGGTGAACATCGCCCGCCAGGAGCTGGGGCTGCCCCGCGACCCGCCGAACGACGTGTGGGTGCGGGTCGAGGGAACCTTCACCGCCCCTTCGGAGGCCCGCCGGGCGCGGGTCTACCTGCTGGTCGGCAACCCGGCCGCCCCCGGAGAGACACGTCCGGGAACCGGCCTGTTCGACGACCTGGTGCTCGCCGAGGCCGGCGCCGACACGGCCGAGCAGAGGTTGTTCCTGCCCGCAGCCGCCAGAGTCGCCGGCGCCCGCGGAACCCAGTGGAGAACCTCCGTCTTCGTGACCAGCCTGGTCGACGTCCCGGTCGAGGTGTCGGCGGCGCTGCTGCTGCCGGGTCGGGACAACACCGCCGCCGTGGCCTCTCCGACCGCCGTCGCCACCCTCCCCGCGCGCGGCAGCCTGACCCTCGACGACGTCGTCGGCGCCCTCGGTGAGGACGGTGTCGCCGGCGGCCTCGGGCTGCTCCTGCGGGCTGAGGGGATCGACCTGCCCGCCACCCTGGTCGCCGGTAGCTCCTACACCTTCACTCCGAACCCGGCCGGCGCCGGCGCCTTCGGCCAGGGAATCCCGGCGGTGTCCGCCGGCAGCCGCGGCAGCGTGGTGGCCCCCGGCGTGCGCCAGGGCGCGAGCCATCGGAGCAACGTCGGAGTGCTCAACACGTCGAGCGTCCCGATCTCGGTGGACCTCACAGTGCGTGACGGCGCAGGCGCCACCGTCGGCGCCGCCACCTGGAGCCTGCAGCCCTTCGAACAGCGCCAGGCGGGTGTGGCGGCGCTCGGCGCCAGCAGCGTCGCTGGTGGCTCGGCGGCCTTCGACAGCCGCACTCCCGGCGGCTCGTTCCGGGCCTACCTGAGCGTCGTCGACCAGGCCACCGGCGACCCGGTCTACGTCGAGGCCCGGTGAGCGAGGGCACGGGCCGCCGGCGACCGGGGCCCGGCGGCCCCGGCGGCGGTGATCGGGACGAGCTCAGCCGCCGTCCCGGGAGCTCCGCCACGCCGCGACCTCGGCGGCCAGCTCGGCGTTCTCGACCCGGCCGCCGGCGAGATCGCCGACGACGGCAGCCACCAGCAGATCGGCCCGTTGCCGGTCGCTGCCTCCCAGCAGCCTGGCCAGGTCGATCTTGAGCCGAGCCAGCGCGAGCCGATCATCGGCCGTGTCGGGCTCACCCCGCGCGAGCAGCTCCTCGAGCAGGGTGACGGCTTCGCCCCGGCGACCCGTCGCGTCGAGGGCCGCGCCCTCGCACGCGGATGCCTGGATCACGTCCCGGTGGTTCGGCGCCGGCTGGGCGCCGAAGACCGATCGGGCCGCGGCGCAGGCAGCGAGGGCCCGCACCGGGTCGCCGGTCTGCAATGCCGAGAGCCCCTCGTTGAGACGGGCATCCGCCGTCGCCAGGTCGTTCTCACCGAACGCCGCCGAGAAGATCCCGGCGGCACGCCCGGCGAGCCGCACGGCCTCGCCGAAGCGCCCGGCGCCCATCTCCCAGTTGGCCAGGTTGTTCAGCAGCGCCGCGACCGCCGGGTGGCCCTCGGGTACCGCCGTCTCGGCGACCTGGATCGCGCGCTCCAGAAGGACCTCTCTCTCGCCCAGCAGACCGGCGTTGTCCGACATCAGCGCCAGGTTGACCAGACCGTCGAGGATCGCAGGGTGATCGGGACCGAGAGTGCGGACGCGCATCTCGAGGGCGCCACGCCCATGCTCCAGCGCCTCCTCGACTCGACCGAGGTCCTCGGCGACGAAGGCGAGGTTGCCCAGGGTCGAGGCGACCAGCGGGTGCTCCCCGCCGAACGCGCTTCGGCGGAGTTCCAGGGCCCCCTGGAACAACGCCCAGGCATCCTCGAGCCTGCCCTGCCGGGCCGCCACGACACCGAGATGGTTGGCCAGTGCCCCCTCGAGCTCGGCGTCGCCGCCGAGCCGGGCCAGCGCGGCCCGGGCGTGGCCCTCGAGCTCGTCGACCCGCTCGAACTCGGACCGCAGCCCGCCGGCGAGCCAGACCCGCCGGACCCAGGCGCTCGCCGAGGTGCGGTCGTCACGACCGGCCTCGGCCGCCCAGATCGCCCGGACGACGGCGGTCTCGGCATCGGCGGGCCGCCCGAGCTTCTCCTCGACGAGCCCGCGCAGCAGCCGGCTCTCGCCCATGAGCGGCGCATACGCGAGCTCCTCGGCCCGGGCCTCGAGAGGCCCCAGCAGATCCGCGGCGTCCTGCCAGCGGCCGGCGTCGAGCAGCGCCTTGGCCCGCGCCAGCTCCCGGCGCGCGCCGTCGACCGCCTGGCGGACTCCGGGATCGACCGGCGGCGGCACCCGGGCAAGCAGGGTTCGTGCGTCCGCACAGACATCCACCGGGGTCAGGGAGTAGACGGCCTGTGCCGCCAGGTCGCCGATGCCCGCAGGATCCTCCTGGAGCACGTCGACGAGCGCACCCATCTCCTCGAGGCGGATGTCGAGGCAGGTCATGCGCAGGTCGAGCAGCTGGGCGGACTGCTCGCCGTGAGTCCAGGTCGCCTCGCATGCCTCGGTTCGCATCTTCACCCAGGCTGCCGCCACCTCGTCGAGACGCCGCGTCACGGCAGGCAGGGCGCCCAGCTCGCCGGCACTGTGAAAGGACTGCTCGAGGGCCGTTCGCCGGGAGGCGTCCCAGACCCCGGCGAGGCGCTGCTCGGCGCCCCGGCAAAGGGGCCGCTCACGCTGCACCAGCAGCCCGCCGAGCCCTGCCGCCGCCACCGCGGCGGTCATCGCCGCCGCGATCAGCAGACGGCGCCGTCGGTCCCGCCGTCGCCGGGGCGCCGACAGGATCCAGTCCAGCCGGCGACGGCAGTCGTCCGCGTCGGGACGGGCCCCGGGCTGGAGTCGGGTGAGGTCCCGGACCAACTCCGCGAGGTCCGGCGGCAGGCCCGCGGGCCCGACGGTCTCCGCCTCGAGCACGCGCCGCAGCACCTCCAGCGGCGTGGCGCCCTCGTAGGCGTTGCGCCCGGTGAGCATCTCCTGCAGCAGCACCCCGAAGGAGTACATGTCCGAGGCGGGCGTCACCGCGCCGCCGGCAGCCTGCTCGGGGCTCATGTAGCGCAAGGTGCCGACGAGCACCCCTTCCTCCGTGAGGTCGCGCTCTTCGGCGCCGGCAGGCATCTGAACGCGCTCGCTCGCACTCGACCCGCGGCCGTCGACCGACCCGCCCTCCCCTTCGGAGATCGAACGGGCGATGCCGAAGTCGAGCACCTTGACCGTCCCGTCGTCGGCGACCATGACGTTGTCGGGCTTCAGGTCGCGGTGGATGATGCCCTCACGGTGTGCCGCAGCGAGGGCGTCGAGCACCGCAATCGCAATCTGAAGCGCCTCCTCGACCGGCAGGCCGCCGGGCAGCATGCGCCGCTGCCGCCGACCACGTACCGCTCCGCCGGCCGTCGTCTCGGCCCGGTCGGCAGCCTCGCCGAGCCAGGCGCCGAGGCTACGGCCCTCGACGAACTCGAGGAGCAGGAAATCGGCCTCCTCACCCTCGACCAGGTCATAGAGTCGGCAGATGTTCGGGTGGTCAAGCCGGGACAGGATCCGGGCTTCCCGGAGAAACCGGCGTTTGACCTCCCGGGATAGCCGGCGGTCGGCGCGGAGGGTCTTGACCGCCAGCCGCCGACCAAGCCGCTCGTCGCGTGCCAGCCAGACCTCCCCCATGCCGCCGGAGGCCAGCCATCGCTCGATGCGGACATTGCCGACAAGGTGGCCGACGAACCGCTGCCGGTCGTCGCCGAAGAGGGTCTCGCCGAACG
>CAZKKP010000078.1:3798-6026 GCA_964553295.1 uncultured Thermoanaerobaculia bacterium
AAACCACTCGAGTCGTCGGTCACGGCGCCAGCTCCCGGCGCAGCCGCGCCCGCGCCTCCTGCCACAGCCGACGCACGGTCCGCTCGGACACGCCGAGAGCCTCGGCGGTCTCCGGCTCGGTCATGCCGGCGAAGTAGCGGCACTCGACCACCCAACGAAACCTCTCGTCAGCCTCCTCGAGCCGATCGAGAACCTGGTTGACGGCCAGGACCTCGTCGAGCTGGCGGTCGAGCACGGCGTGGTGCTCCTCGAGGGTCTCGCGGGCCCGACCGCCGCCGCGCTTCTCCCGCCCGCGGCCGCGGGCGGCATCGACCACGACCTGGCGCATCGCCCGGGCGGCCACCCGGAAAAAGTGGCCGCGATCTGCAAACTCCTCCGCGCCGACCAGCTTGAGATACGCCTCGTTGACCACGCCGACGGTGTCCAGCGTCCCGTCCCGCTGTCGTCCGAGCTGGCGCCGGGCGAGCCGGCGCAGGTCGTCGTAGAGCACGCCATACAGCGCGTCGGCGGCCTGGGTGTCGCCGCACGCGACGGCCCGCAAGAGGAGAGTCAGATCGGCTCGAGGAGAGGGCATGAAGAGATCTCTGCTCAGCACATGATAGCGGCTCTCTCGGGATCGACCGCAGCCGGGAGCTGTAGCCGTACAATGTGGGAGTGCAGTCCCTGCCCCCGCGAGCCGCCGAGCGACTCGGGGCCGTCGCCCGGCGGCTGGTGCCCGAGCTTGCTGAGGTCGACCAAGAGTGCCGGAGTGCCTTCGAGGAGATCGTCGACCACGCGCTGGCTGCACGGCCGGCGGCGGTTCGTCGCCAGATCGGCGTGTTCCTGGCAGTCGTCGACCGGACGCCGGCCCTGCGCTGGGGACGGACCTTCCGAGCCCTCGACGGCGATCGCCAGGACCGTGTCCTGCGCTGGTTCCAGGACGGCCCTATCGGCCTCTTCAGGACCGGCTTCTGGGGTCTGAGGACCCTGGTCTTCATGGGATTCTACGGACAGCGCGCGGTGTGGCCCCGACTCGGCTACGCGCCCCGAGTCCCTCCCCGAGAGGACCGCGGCAGTGGCTGAACGCCGGGTCGACGTGGTGATCGTCGGCTCGGGAGCCGGTGGCGGCACGGTCGCCCAGGCCCTGGCCAGGCTCTGCGCCGCCGGCGTCTCGGTCGCCGTGCTGGAGTGGGGCGACAGGGTCGAGCCCGAGGACTGCGACGGTCACGAGCTGGAGATGGCCGAGCGGCTGTTCGTCGACTCCGGCGGCGTCCTGACCCGCGACCGCACCCTGACGCTGGCCACCGGACGGGCGTTCGGCGGGTCCACCGTGGTGTACACCGGCACCTCGCTCTGCATGCCGCGTGAGGTTCTCGACAGCTGGGCGGTGCCCGAGCTCGACTTCGACGACCTCGACCGGCGGGCCCGCGCGGCGTGCGACCAAAACAACGTTCATCTCCTGCCCGCCGAGGAGGTCAACGAGAACAACCGGCTGTTCCGCGCCGGCTGCGAGGCCCTGGGTTACCGGGTCCGGCAGTTCCCGCTCAACGTCAAGGGCTGCCGCGGCTCGGGACTGTGCAACCTGGGCTGCCCGAACGGCGCCAAGCAGGGAACCCACGTCGTCCAGCTCCCCGCCGCCGAGGCCGCCGGCGTCGAGATGGTCACCCGCTGCCGGGTGCTGCGGGTCGCCGGCGACGGCTGCGAGGTCCTGGCCCTGCCCGGCTCGACCTGGCCGGAGGGCGAGCACCGGGTCCGGGCCAAGGTCGTGGTGCTCGCCGGCGGGACCTTCGGCACGCCGCCCCTTCTCCTCGCCTCGGGTCTCGGCGCCGAGCTGTGGTCCCTCGGCCGCTTCATCACCCTGCACCCGGCCCTGATCCTGGTCGGCGAGCACGCCCACCGGGTCGAAGGCTTCCTCGGTCACCCCAAGAGCTACTACTGTGACCACTTCGCGGCCTCGGACCGGTTTCTGCTCGAGACCTGCATGTACTTCCCCTTCGTCACGGCCAAGAACCTCATCGGCTTCGGACCCGAGCACTCCGAGCTGATGCGCGCCTTCCCACGGTTGCAGATGATCCTGGTGCTCGCCTTCGACCCCGCCCGGGCGACCAACCGGATCACCGTCGCCCCCGATGGCGTGCCGGTCGTCGACTACCGCCTCGATGACCGGGTCCTCGACTCGCTGCACCGGGCGATGATCGCCAGCGCCCGGGTGTTCTTCGCGGCGGGCGCCCGTCGGGTTCATGTCCCGG
>CAZKKP010000078.1:6036-11841 GCA_964553295.1 uncultured Thermoanaerobaculia bacterium
TCCTGGTCGACGCCGTCGACGCCGATCGGCTCGAGGAGCTCGTCCCCCGCTCCGGCGTGCGGCCGGGGCGCCTGTCGATCACCAGCGCCCACCTCATGGGCGGCTGCCGCATGGGCGCCGGCCCTTCCGACTCGGTGACCGACAGCTGGGGCCGCGTCCACGGCCACCCCCACCTCCGGGTCGCCGACGCCTCCCTCTTCCCCCGCTGCTCCGAGGTCAACCCCTACGTCACCGTCATGGCCCTGGCCGACCGCGTCGCCGAGGGCATCCTCCAGGACGCCGGCGAGCTGCTCGCGTAGCGGGGTGCAACAGACAGCGCCTTCCCGGCTGCGAGCCGTTCATCGCGCGGCGGCGCCACCCTCCGGCAGGATCGTCGCGGAGTGGTCACGAGGTTCGAGGTCGAAGAAGAGCCAGTCCCAACTCTTGACCGGCGCCGCCGCGAGGACCGCGCCCAGGCCCTCGGCAAGCTCCTCGGCCCGCTGCGGATAGGCGTGACGGTCCACGAGCACGGCGTCGAAACCCGCAGCCCTGAGGGCAGGAACGAGCTCCTCGGCGGGGAGCTCCGCCAGCCGCCGGAGCCGCTCGGCCTGGGGCCTTCCCTTGAGGGCGGCGGCCGACCATCGGAAGGTGGCGCTGTGCAGGTAGGGAATCAGCTGCTGGTAGCTCCCCTGGCCCCCCTCCGGGTAGTCCCGATAGGGGAGCTGGAAGACGGTCCTCGCACCGGGGTGTCGAGCCTCGAGCTGGGCGACGAACTCGGAGTCGCGAGCGAACCTCTTCATCCGATGCTCCGGCCGACGATAGAGGCCTGCCGGGACGAGGTCGAGGAGGGCGGGCACGAAGATGGTCAGCGACGCCGCCGCAACCAGGAGGGGGCGCCGCGCCGCGAAGCGCTGCCGGCACGCCCGCTCCACCAGTAGCAGCACCGCGGCGAAGGCGAGCAGCGCCAGGTACAGGGAGACCCGGTTGTAGGCCCGGATGGTCGGCGACACCAGTAGACCGAACAGGGACCCGACACCACCCATGACGCCGAGCAGGAACCCCGCCAGGAAGAGCGCCGCGAGCTCGGACATCCGCCGGCCGAGCCCGGTCTCCCGGACCGACCTCGCCAGCGGCGCTACCACCGACCACAACAGCAGGATCAGCGCGCCAGAAGCCCCGAGGAACCCGAGGGCGGCCGTCCGGTTCTCGTTGTTCAGCGGGCTCTGGAGGTAGCGCCGCGTCAGCCGGTTGAGGCCCTCGACCCGGTGGCCGGACACCGGGAGTACCAGGTGGGCCAGTTTCAGAGGGTAGACCTCGGTCTCGGCATGGGATCGGTTGAGGATGACCTCGTTGACGCCTTCGACCCGGGTGTACCGCCAGCTCGGCAGCAGCATCGTGGCGACCGCCAGCGCGATCACCATCGCCGACCCGACCCCGATGAGGAGACGGCGGGGGTCCCGCTCGGTGATGGCGCCCACCGCGCCCGCCACCACCAGGAAGAAGGCGTTGAAGAACGAGTAGTAGACGCTCGTGCCGGCAAGCAACGGCAGCAGCACGACGACCACCAAGAGGGTCAGCAGGAGGCTCGGGCGTGGCCTGCCGCCCGGCTGTGGCCGCATCAGCCACAGGGCGAGCATCAGCGCCACGGGAACGCCGTAGTAGCCCATGAGCAGCAGGTGACCCATCCGCTGGGTGTGAAACGGCAGCAGCGCGTAGAGCACGGCGCCCGCCGTCGCCAGCGACGGCCGCACGCCGAGCCACGCGAAGAACACGAAGGCGGTCGCTGCCACCAGGGCGAAGGTCGCCAGACGAAACAGGTTGGCCGCCAGGAAGGGGTTCTGGGTCTGCAGGCCGATGCCGCGGATGAGCCACAGGGAGAACCACGCCTGACCGGGGCTCGCGAAGTCCAGGTGCACCTGGCCATCGGGGGCGCCGAGCCGGGGGTTGCGACGCCAGTCGCCGGTCTCGATGACGTTCTTGACCAGCGCCAGGCCATACAGCTCGTCCCCGTGGTAGGTGAGCGGCAGGCCGATGGCGGCGCGGTCGACCACCGGTCCGGCTGCGAGATCGGTCATGGTCAACAGCAGCGCCGGCGCCAGCACGGCGACGCCTGCGACCGCCGCCAGGCGGCCGAACCACCCCCGGACAGGTCCGCTCCCCCCAGAGCGTCCGCCCCCTTCCCCATCTGACGCCCAGGCCGCCTGGTCGGCGGGCGCCCGGCGCCCTCGCCAACGCCAACGGAGGGCGAACATCACGGCCGCGGTCGCCACCCGCGCCCGGGAGAGCCCGGAGTAGGCCGAGGCGCCCTCGTGCCGGTGGTTGCGCGCGACCGGCACCGCACTCGTCGACAGACCGGCGAAGGCGATGGCAGGCACCACCCGGGGGTCGTCGTCCGGGCACTGCAGCAGCCGCTGCACGATCCGGCGGCTCGTCAACACATACAAACCGGCGCCCTGTGGCAGCCCTGCCAGGTCGTGCATCAACACCTTGAAGACCCGGGAGGTGATCATCCGCCCGAGCCCCTGGTACTGCCCCAGACGGGCGGCGAACACCGCGTCGTGGCCCTCCTTGGCCCGCGCCATCAGCGCCGGCAGCGCCTCGGGAGGATCCTGCAGGTCGCCGTCCAGCACCGCGACCCAGTCCCCCCGGGCGACCGCCAGGCCGGCCATGACCGCACGGTTCTGCCCGCGGTTCTCCGGCAGCCGGACCAGCCGGAGCTCGCCGTGCTCCGCCTGCAAGCGCGAGACCACCTCTGCCACCTCGTCCGGCGAGGCGTCGTCGACGACCACGATCTCCAGGCCAAGCCCACGCTCACGGGCGATCCGGGCCAACCGATCCGCCAGCTCCGGCAGCGCCCATGCGGTCTTGTAGACCGGAATGACGACGCTCAGCAGCTCTGACGCATTCTGCTCCCCGGTCACGAGCCCTCCCGGGCAACCTGGTTCTCGGTCCACGCCACGGTGGCGGCGATCCCCTCCCCGAGGGGACGGGCCCGCCAGCCCAGCAGGTCCGCGGCGAGGTGGTTGTCAGCCCGCCAGTGGGAGGTGTCCGTCGAGCGTGGGGCGAACTGCCCGGTGAGAGTGTGCACCGGCTTGCCGAGAACCTGCGCCACGACCTCGACGAGCTCCTCGTTGCTCACCTCGACCCCGGCGCCGACGTTGACGACCCGCCCCTCGACTCCGGCGGCGACCGCCGCCTCGAGACAGGCCGCAGCGACGTCGTCGACGAAGACGAAGTCCCGCCGGATCCCCGGCCCGGTGAGTGGCAACGGCCGGTCCTCCAGCCCGGCCCGGATCGCCGTGGGGACCAGGCGGTGGGGGTGCTCCCAGGGACCGTACACCGAGAACAACCGCAGCTCCACCAACGGCAGCGACGTCCGGCGCGCGATCTCCAGTGCGAGCAGCGTGCTCGCCGCCTTGCTCGCGCCGCGGGGCGAGCTCGGCCGCAAGGGTGCTTCCTCGCGATGGGGGCAGGGACTGGCGCCGTAAGCGAGTGACGAGCCGAGGAGCACGACCCTGGGCTTGCCGGTGCGGCACGCTGCGTCGAGCACGTGAGCGAGGGTCAAGAGGGTGTCCGTCACGAGCCCTGTGGCTCCCCCCTCGGCGTAGGCGTTGGCCGCGGCGCAGTGGAAGACGAGCTCGGGACAGAGGTCGGCGAAGAGCTGGTCGACCGCCTCGCGGCAGGCGAGGTTCACCTGGTGCACCGAGGCCGATGCCGCCAGGGCCTCGAGCCGCCACGGGTTGCCGCCGGGACGCACGACGCCGTGGACCAGCGCCCCGGACTGGGCCAGGGCGCGACACAGGTTGACGCCGACGAAACCGCCGGCGCCGGTTACCAGGCAGCGGCGGCCGCTCAGGCCCGGCGGCGTCACCGCGCCGCCTCCACCGCGGCCCGGACCGCGTCCACCAGCCGGTCGTGCTCGGCCCGCTGAGCGTCCACGGACCGCGCCCGACACCGCTTCCAGAGCTCTCGCATGCTCGCCACCTCGCATGGCATGTCGCGACCCACGATGTCGCGGCGAAAGGACCTCCGCAGAAAGGTGAAGCCGCACCCCAGCCGGGCCATCTCGGCGAGCAGCAGTCGGCACGGTATCGGCGCCCCCCGGTCGACCACGGTCAAGCCACCGAAGCCGAACATCCGGCCCGTGAACCGGGCCGCGAGAGACTCGACGGTGCCGTCCACCACCGCTTCGAAGAGGCTCGCCGACCGGCGGTCGATCGCCAGGTCGTTGAGACCCACGTAGACGTGGGCGAGCGGCAGGGTCGCCAGCCGCGCCGCGGCGGCGACGCCTGCGGTCGTCTCCACGAGGATGCCACTGGCACAGCGGCCACCGACCATCTCGAGCCAGGACGCGACCTCGCCCGGCGACTCGACCATCGGGAGCAGGAGGTCGGTTGCCCCCGCCGAGACCGCCTCCTCCACCTCGTCGCCGCTCCACGGGCCGAAGCGATTGAGGCGACAGAACCGGCGTGGGGCGCCGAGCTCGGCCAGTCGCCGGAGATCCTCCGCAGTGTCGCGGTTGATCTCGGTGTCGAACCCGAGCTGGCGGAGGTCCTTGCCACGCCACTCCCAGTCCACGATGAAGGACCTGATCCCTGCGGCCAGCGCCTGGCTCACGAGCGCGGGGTCGGAGGCGAAGAGAACCAGCTCCAAAGTGTCGGTCTCGGTCGCGCTCACGAGCCCCTCCGAGCGAGGGCAACCAGGGACGACCCAATGGGCAGCCGTCGTCGCTGGAAGAGTCTGACCTCCATGCTGTTGACCGCGCTCAAGAGCCGACCGGCGAAGGCCGGTGGCCGCCGCTCCACGCGACGACGACGGAGCAGCGTCAGTCTCCTGGACAGCCACACCAGAGGCAGCAGGAGGAGCTGGTAGTGCGTCCAGTGGATCAGCTCCCAGCCGGCGGCCGCGAGTTCGCTCTGAGCCTGGCGCCGAGTGTAGCGACAGCGGTGGCCGGCGAGCTCGTCGTAGTCGCTCCAGAGAGCGGGTGCGGCGGGGACGCTGAGGAGGAGATGCCCGCCTCGCGTCACGAGCCGGGCGGCCTGTCCGAGGAAGACCTCGGGCGGCACGTGCTCGAGGACATCCAGGGCCACGATCAGGTCGAACTGGTCGTCGCCCAGAGGCACGTCGCAGATGTCCGCCTGCACGAGCACCGCCGCCGGACACCGCCGAGCCGCGATGCGAAGGGACTCCTCATAGGCGTCGACGCCGACGACCTCGGCACACCTCTCGGCGAGCACCGGCAGAAAGCCCCCGGTGCCGCAGCCCAGGTCGAGGCCCGCCCCGAGGCGCCTGGGGAGCAGGTCGAGCAGCGCGGCGAGCAGCCGCCGGCGAGGGGGGAACCAGAAGTGGCCGGCCGCCAGACCCTCCAGGTGCGCGCGACGCTCGGGTGAGAAGCCAGGCGGCTGGTGTGCCGCGAAACCCCAGACGCCTTCGCGACACTCCACACGCCGTTCGCATCCGGAGCACCGGAGGCCCTCGGGCAGCCCGGCCATCACGATCCGGCAGCCTGGGCAGCTCCAGATCGGGGCCACGTCAGGGATTCCGGCGGGCGGAGAAGATCTGAAAAGCCAGAATGGGTCGGAGAAGCCGCCAGCGCTCGAGGAGCGACTCCACTCTCGCGCCGGACGGGCGGTTGGCGAGCACCGGCGGGAACAACCCGTAGCGCCGGACTTCGAATCCGCCGAAACCGGCACACTCCAGCGCCGGACGGACGATCCCGGGCCGCATGCGGGCCACCCCGCCGTCGCCGCGAAAGGTCATCCCTGGCGTCATGAGGATCTGCACGTAGAAGCTGGGGTTGTACGCGTTCGGCTCGCACAGGACCAG
>CAZKKP010000079.1:0-1910 GCA_964553295.1 uncultured Thermoanaerobaculia bacterium
CGAGCACCGTGAAGCTGGCGGCCGTGTCGGCGACCACCGCCAGCCTTTCGACCACGGCAAGGTCGAGGGCGGCTGCCGGCAGGGCGGTGTCACCGAGGATTCGAGGGGCGCTCCGGTCGGACACGTCGACCACCCAGAGGTCGTCGCGGGCCAGGTACACCCTGTCGCCGACGACCTCGAGGGAGCGGTTGAGATCGGAGCTGGCGCCCGGGAACTCGACCATGCTCAGCACCTCAGGCGACCGCGGATCGCGGAGGTCGACCACCCACAGGGTACCCAGGGTATCCGAGACGAAGGCATGGTCTCGGTCGATCTGAACGGCGAAGGCGCGCCGGATTCCCGGCACCGCGCCGAGCTCGCGAGGTCGCCCGGAGCGTGACACGTCGACCAGGCGAAGGCCACCGGTGAGGTCAGCCACCGCCGCCAGGTCGTCGCGAACCGCAACACCGTAGGCGAATCCGGGCGTGTCGAGCTGGCCGATCCGGGTGGGCCGGTCCGGGCGGGACACGTCGAAGGTCATCAGACCTGCAGTGAGGCAGGCGACGAAGACGGTTCCTTCGACCGCCGCCACCGACTGCGCCGCACACGGGGTCGCGACGCTGCCACGCAGCAGCGGCGCAGCCGGGTCCACAAGGTCGAAGACGTGAAGGCCGAAGTCGTACTCGACCATGTACAGGAAGCGTCCCGCGATCGCGAGGTCAACCGGATGACCCGGAGTGCGAACGGCGGACAGCTGCCGGGGCGCCGCCGGATCGGTGAGGTCGACGACCTGCAGGCCTCGCTCGGGGTCGGCAACGTAGACGATGCCGTTGGCGACAGCGAGCGCACGTCCATGGCCGCCGAGGTGAAAGGTCGTCAGGAACCTCAGGCAGTCCTCCGATCCCCACGCCGACACCGCCGTCGCCATGATGACGACCGCACAGCTCACCCCTCGACATCGCATCCCGTCCCCCTTGCCGGCCACCCTACCGACACCGCGATCGGCCTGAGCCGGCCCCCGAGCCGTCATGTTCTGACGAACCCGTGCAGCTGGGAGGAAGGTGCTGCAATCCACCCGTGAAGTCGCGGCGCGTGAGATGTGAGACACCGGCTCACGCCACCTTCACGGGACCGCCCCATGCTGCCCGCTGTGCGCGTGGAGAAGCTGCGGATCGCCCTCGTCAGCGACGCCTGGCTGCCGCAGGTCAACGGCGTCACGACCACTCTGTCGCGCTGCCGGGAGGAGCTGGAGGGCCGCGGCCACCAGATGGACCTTGTGTCGCCGGATCTCTTCCGCACGGTGCCGTGCCCCCGCTACCCCGAGATCCGACTCGCGGTGGCGGCCGGTCGAGGGGTCCGCGCCCGTCTCGACCGGCTCGCCCCCGAGGCCGTCCACATCGCCACCGAAGGTCCGCTCGGGCTGGCCGCGCGAGGCTGGTGCCGACGCCGACGCCGGCCGTTCACAACCTCGTTCCACACCCGTTTCCCCGAGTACCTGCGCGCCTACGCCGCCGTCCCGACGACCCTCACCTACCGGCTGATGCGCTGGTTCCACGGTGCGGCACAGGCCACCCTGGTGCCCACAGCCTCCCTCAAAAGCGAGCTCGAGGCGCGCGGGTTCTGTCGCCTCGTGCAGTGGCTGCGCGGCGTCGACGCCAAGCTGTTCCGACCCCGCTGCCCCGAGGAGTGCCCCTATGACCTGCCGCGACCGGTCTTCCTGTACGCCGGTCGGGTGGCTGTGGAGAAGAACCTCGATGCCTTCCTCGGCCTCGAGCTGCCGGGCAGCAAGCTGGTGGTGGGCGATGGCCCGGCCCGGGAGCGCCTGGCGCGCAGCCACCCCGACGTCCACTGGGCCGGCTTTCGCTTCGGCGACGACCTCGCCCGTCACTATGCCGGCGCGGATGTCTTCGTCTTCCCCAGCACCACCGACA
>CAZKKP010000079.1:1920-11840 GCA_964553295.1 uncultured Thermoanaerobaculia bacterium
TTGGTGGTGGTCGGCGATGGTCCCTACCTGAAGGAGATGCAGGAGCAGATGCGCGGCATGCCCTGCTGTTTTACCGGTTATCTGGACGGCGAGGAGCTGGCAGCCGTCTACGCCTCCAGCGATATCTTCGTTTTTCCCAGCACCACCGACACCTTCGGGGTCGTGATGCTCGAGGCCAACGCCTGCGGCCTGCCGGTGGCGGCCTTTCCGGTGCCCGGCCCGGTCGACGTGGTCGTCCCGGGCCGGACCGGGGTGCTCGACTCCGACCTCCGCCGGGCCTGCCTGGGGGCCCTGGCCCTGGACCGCGCTCCCTGCGTCGAGCACGCCCGCAACCACACATGGGCCCGCTGCGCGGAGATTCTCCTCGCCAACCTGGCGGTAGTGAGGGCGGGTGCCGGCTTGGGACGTGAAGGCGCCACGAACGGTCGGCAAGCTCGAGATCCCGTCGGGTGGCGAAAGAGCCGGTGACCGGAGCATTGCATCGCGATGACCCGCCGCACGGGTGCGTAAGTCGTCAGGCGGCGCGGCCCCGTGGGGGGAATGCACGCTGGAGCCGGGCGAGCAGCGGGCTGGTGGTGCCGTAGACGCGCCGCGCCCGCGCTTCCGGCGGCTCGGCCCGGCCGCGGCCGTCGTCGAAGCCATGCACCCCGAGCAGGGAGCGGAATCGGTGGTCCACCGGTCTGGCGCCGAGCTCGTTGCCCCCGTCGAGGAACAGCGCCCGGTGCGCCGGGTGGTCGAGGTGGAAGTGCGCAACCTTGATCGGCTTGGAGGCGAGCTGGTAGCGCAGCTCAAAGTCCGTCGAACCGAGGTTGTAGGTGCCGTCGAGAAGCTCGAACCAGTCGGCGTACCTGGCCTCTCCGGCGAGATCGGTGAGGGCGAACTCGTCCTTCCGACAGCGGTGGTTGACCAGCAGGTCGAGCACATCCTCGAAGACGGGCCTCGCGGCGGCGGCGAAGAACAGGGAGCCGCCCTGGACGAGCAGCCGCTCCCGGGTCGTGTACAGACAGAAGCCGAGGCGCCGCCCGGTGGGAAAGCTCTCGAAGGGTCGCAGCTGGAAGGCGTCGACGTCGTGGTACCAGAGGCGTTCGTCCGGCCCGACCAGGTCGAGGGCCGCCAGGATGGCGCGGGTCTTGTGAAAGGAGGTCAGGCGGGCGGTGGCGGGCCGTCGCGCAGTGGGGAGAACCGTCGCCTCGACTCCGCCCCGGGCATAGGGAAAGCTGGTCATCAGCAGGATCTGGTCAGCCGACCAGCCGAGCTCGAGGCTGTTGTCCACCTGGAGGTCGAGCTGGCGGCGGACCTCCCCGAGCTGTGGACCGGAACCCTCATCCACCCAGACCATCAGGTTCTTCATGCCGCCTCCCATCTCCTCGTCCTCTGCATGACCATGATCGGCGGCGGATGTGGTCTTCCGGTTCGGACCAGGTGAAGGGGGTGTTCGGATTTCTGGGGAAGCTCCCGGTACGGACCGTGCTTCTTGCGCGGGCCAGAAGGCGCCGGGCTTCACAACGAGCTCGGCGCCGGGACGACATCGCCGCCGACGTCGAGGATGGCCATCGCGAGCCCTGACGGGGATGCCTTCGCCTCCTTCTTCATGGCCGAGATCATGGTGATCAGGGCTTCGACGGAACCCCGCGGTGGCCCCGGGGGAAGGTGCAGCACAGCGGCCGAGACCCTCAGCAGCGGGTACCTGCACAGCTTGCCGCTGCGGTCGCGGGCCTCGACCCAGCCCCGATTCCGTTCTTCCGGCGGGTACAGGGAGGCCACGTCGTCGCGGAACTTCTCCATCACACGGATCACACGGTCGCGGGTGGGCCCGAGCTCGACGCCGCGAATTCCGACGAAGAAGTCGTCACCGCCGATGTGACCGACCAGGCAGTGCTCGCGGAGCCAGTGGCTCTGGAGGAGCTCGGCGAACAGCTGGATCGCCCGGTCGCCGGCGCGGAAGCCGTAGCTGTCGTTGAACGGCTTGAAGTCGTCGAAGTCGAAGTAGACCATCGTGAAGGCGTCGGCTCCCGAGAGCAGGGCCTCGGAGGCGAAGCTGTAGATCACCCGGTTGCCCGGCAGCCTGGTCAGGGGGTTCTGGTCGCGTGCCGTGACCAGGTTCTTCTCGTGGACGATCTGCAGCAGAGCGGATGCGCTGAGGAACCCTGCGTAGCGGAGACCGTTGGTGACCAGCAGGCCGTCCGAGGAAGGGTCGAGGGAGAACAGCTCGAGGATCCTCTCGGCGCTCATGTTGACGTCGGCGATGGGACAGGGGTCGACGAGCTCACGCAGCATCCCGCGCAGGGAGGGGTTGCGGATCAGGTCGCGTCCGTAGACCGAGTAGGCGTAGCTGCGCAGTGCCGACTCCTTGACCACGCCGATCGGCTCGCCGAGCTCGTTGACCACCGGGAAGAAGGAGGCGTCCTTCGCCCGGGCGAATCTCTCCAGCACGGTCGACATCTCGCTGTCGACCGCGATGGCCTGGAGCTGCCGGAGATGGGCCATGACCAGGGACTCGTCGGCGGAGGTCTGCCGTCGGTCGGCGCGGCAGGCCTCCTCGACGTGATCGTAGGTCTCGCGGATGTGGCTCGCCTCGAGCACCGGCCGCTGCACGAAGAACCCCTGCACGAGGTCGCAGCCGACCGACCGGCAGATGTAGTACTCCTGGAGCGACTCGACACCCTCGGCGATCACCACGATGCCCAGCAGGTGGGCGATGCTGACGATGCTGGTGACGAAGACCCTCTTCCTCGGGTCGGTGGCGATGTCGGCGATGAAGAAGCGGTCGACCTTGATGAAGTCGGGGCTCGAGGAGTACAGCAGCTGCAGGCCGGAGAAGCCGGTCCCGAAGTCGTCGATGGCCACCTTGAAGGCGCCGCGATCGGCCAAACCGCTGGTCTCGAGCAGCGTCGTTGACGGCGGCAGCGGGTGACGCTCGGAGATCTCGAAGCACACCGCCGCCGGCGGCAGGTGGAGGCGCTGGCAGGCGGCGACCAGCTCCTCCCCGGGCCAGCCGTCGACCAGCTCGCGGTTGTCCAGGTTGAGGAACACCCGCAGGCGGTGAGCGAGGCCGGTCCCGGCGACGGTGCCAACGGCCTTCTCGCGGAGCCTCTGCGACAGCGCCCTGAGCACGCCGTCGGCCCAGGCGGCGTCGAACAGCGCAGGGATCGAGTCGAACCCGGCGCGTTCGTGGTGACGGAGCAGGCACTCGACGCCCTGGGTCGCACCGGTGTGGATGTTGACGATCGGCTGCAGGGCGAACTCAACCACCTCGACAACCCGGCCCCAGGGTTCGGGCAGCTGCATCCGGCTTGGCGCGCCGGAAGCTGGCGGTGGTTCGAGGGAGGGGGTGACTCGGGCCATGCCCGGGGAACAGTTGACGCCCGGAGGGTCAAGGCGGCGTGAAGGTCGCGCGGATGCACTCTGCCCCAGGCGAGGTCAACCCTCGTCCGGCTGCGCTACGCCGCCTCGGAGACCTCGGGCTCGGGGAGCAGGGCGGGGGGATCGGCGAGGGGCTCGAGCAGGGTCCGGGGGCCGACGCGGAAGCGCTGGCCGCGCCACTCCACCGTGGAGCTGACGAAGGGCACCGGCCAGAGGATGGCGACCAGCAGGGCGCGGAACAGCTCGAGGCCCGGGTAGAGAAGGGCGCGACGGTGGATGCCGAGCCGCCTCTCCAGCCCGAGGGCCAGCGCCGAGGTGACGCCGAGGGTGATCGCGGCCAGGATCGCGGTGGCTCGACCGGGCTCCAGGGCGGCCAGCAGCAGCGCCGGCGGCAGCGGGTTGGCGAGCAGCTCGGCGGCGTAGCCGAGAGGCGCGATCCGGCGACGAATCCTGGCCCACCGCAGGTGGCGGCTGGTGAAGCCGCGCAGGCTCAGGCTGCCGAGCACGTTGTCCACCGGCCGAGGCGACACCACCACCCGCCGGCCGAGGGCCTGGATCGCCTCGCCGCACACCTGGTCCTCGGCGAGGTATCGACCGAGCTCGGCGAAGCCGCCGATCCGCTCGAGGTCGTAGCGCCGCAGCAGCATTGACTTGCCCACCGCGGCGACGCGCCGCAGCAGGGAGTCGGCAGCGGCGATACCGCCCATGACGAAGGTGTTGAGCTGCAACGACTCCAGGGCCCCGCCCAGACCCCGGCCGGCAGTGCCCCGGATGAAGGAGGTCACCAGGCCGACGCCGGGCTGCTCGAGCTGGTTGACCATGACCTGGAGGTAGTCGCCGCTCACGGCGACGTTGCTGTCGGAGATGAGCAGCAGCTCGTGGCGCGCCGTCCGGAGCATCGAGGCGAGGTTGTTGACCTTCGGATTGTGGCCGACGGGGCGACCCCCGGCGACGAAGCGTGCGGCGACCTGCGGGTGCCGGCCCGCCACCCGTCGGGCCACCTCGAGCGCCGGGTCGGCCGGTTCGGAGACGCCGAACACCAGCTCGTAGCACGGGTAGTCGAGGCGGAAGAAGGTCTCGAGGTTGGCCTCGAGGCGGGCGTCGACCCCCTTCATCGGCTTCAGGACGCTGACCGGCATCGCCGCACCGCAGGTCGCCGGCGCCGCCGACCGCAGCTGACGGGCCTGCACGACCGCCATGACGACGACCACGACCAGCCCGACGACGACCAGAGCGCCCAGAAGAGCGGTGACCACGGCCGGATCATCCAGCGCGACCGTGAAGCGTCTGTGAACCCGGCGCAAAGACCCCGCCGAGGTTCCCTTTCCCGTGCATGACGGGCACACTCTCGGGTCATGGACACTCAACGGATGCCGCTGCTCGTCGCCGCGACCATGGGGTACGGCCACCTGCGGGCGGCCTGGGCGCTCGCCGACCGCCTCGGTCTCGCGGTCCTGGAGGCGGACCGGCCTCCCCTGGCGCCGCCGGCGGAGGCCCGGAGCTGGGCGCGTTACCGGGTCGGATACGAGCTACTGTCGCGGCTGTCGCAGCATGACCTCGTCGGTCGACCCTTCAGTGCCCTCCTCGACCGGCTGACCGCGCTGGCGCCGATCGCGCCCGGCGCATCGGCCCCCGACGGCGCCAGCCGGCGACTCGCCAGGCTCGTCGAACGCGGCCTTGGCCGGACGCTGGTGCGGCGTCTGGCGGTCGAAGGGCAACCCCTCCTCACGACCTTCTACGCCCCAGCCGTGGCGGCCGCCCGCCATCGGCTCGCCGAGGTCTACTGCGTGGTCACCGACACCGAGGTTCACCGTGTGTGGGTGCCGGTGGACCCCCGGGCGAGCCGCGTCCGCTACCTGACGCCCTGCGAGAGGACCGCGGTCCGGCTCGTCGCCTACGGGGTTCCCACCGCCGACATCCACCTGACCGGCTTCCCGTTGCCCGCCCTCCTGACGGCGTCGGACGGGGGCGGCATTCCCCGCCACGCTGCGGCGCGCCTTGTTCGGCTCGGCGCCGGCGGTGCACCCGCGTGCCCCGAGCCCCTGACCGTTGTCGTCGCCGTGGGCGGCGCCGGCGCCCAGGCCGGCCGCGCCGTCGAGCTCGTTGCAGAGCTGGCGCAGGAGCTCGCCTCCGGCGCACTCCGGCTGGTCCTCGTCGCCGGGCTTCGCCTCCGGCTGGCTAGGAGCTTCGAGAGGCTCGCCGGCAGCGCTCCCGAGGGGGCGGTGGAGGTGGTGGCGGCGGCGAGCTTCGAGGGCTACTACCGCTCCTTCAACAGAGCTCTGCTGAGCGCCGACGTTCTCTGGACCAAGCCGAGCGAGCTGGTCTTCTACGGCGCTGTCGGTCTGCCTCTGCTGCTCGACACGGCGGTCGGCGACCACGAGCGGGCCAACGCCCGCTGGGCCCTCGAGGCCGGGGTCGCCCTCGAGCGGCCGCCGCCCGGTTCGGTGGCGGACGCGCTCGCCCGCTGGAGAGTCGACGGAGCGCTGGCGCAGGCCGCCCGCGCCGGGCTCGAGAGGCTTCCCCGCCATGGCGCCGAGGCGATCGCCGCGACCCTGCTCGAGAGAACTTAACACCCCGATCACCCCGGGTTGACTCTCGGTACGGCGGTACTTCACGCCTGTGACCGATGGTGTCCCCATGGCGACGTTCACCGACTCCGGGGCCCCCGCCGGCCGACTTGCCCAGCTGGCCACCCTCGAGCGCTCGCTGTGCCGCGAGGCCGCCCAAATGGTGGCGAGGCCATCGCTGGTCGGACTGCTCCGCGCCGCCTCCAGGTTCGGCGACTGGCCGCTCTCGGTGGTGACGGCGCTGCTCCTCGCCACGACCTTCGGCTGGCGCCACCTCGCGGTGTGGACCACCGCCTCGCTGCTCGCGGTGGCGACGCAGAAGCAGCTGAAGCTGCGCTGCGCCCGGATCCGGCCGTGCCAGCGCCCTGACGGCCCGCCCCAGCGGGCGCCGATCCCCGACGCCGGCAGCTTCCCTTCGGGTCATACCCTGCACGCGGTCATGGCTGCGGTCGTGTCGGCCCACCTGCTGCCGATGCTCGCCCCGGGCTTCGCGGCTCTCGCCCTGACCATCGCCCTGTCCAGGGTAGTGCTCGGCGTCCACTACCCCTCCGACGTGGCCGCTGGCGGCGCCCTCGGCGCCCTGCTCGGCGCCGCCGTGGTGCTGCTGCTGTGACCACGGGTCGCGCCGGGCGGCCTGACATGTACCTCGACACCCTCCGAACCCTCTCCTCCGTATCTGGCGCCACGAACCTCGGTGGCGCCCCTTTTTCGCCTGCATCTTGCGCCGACGACGGCTCATCGAGCCGCCCGCGACTCGATGATGGCCGCCCCGGAGCTTGCCCGCCACGACCACCCTCGAGGCGGTGTTCGCGCCGCGCCGCCGGCTGCGAGCGATGACGCGAGGCGCGCCCGAGGAGGTCCTTCATGTCGCCTCAACAGCCTGTCCGTAGCATCCCTCAGGCCCCGGGAGCTGCCAGCGCAACCATGCCGAGCATGCCACCACCGCCGCTCGCAACAGCACCGTCGGTGCAGGGACGTCAACGACTGGTCGTGAGCCTGCGGCTTGTCCTCGCGACCGCCCTGGCGCTGGTTCCCCTGGCAGCCAACGCCGACGTCTTCACGGCCACCGTCACCCTGGCCGACGGCGACGCCGTCGACCTCTACCTGGGTCCAGGGCACGACGTCGCAGTCGGCGACCAGGCCTCGGCGTGGAGGACCACCGTCGAGGACGGATTCAGCCGCCGCGAGGAGGTCGCCCGCCTCGAGGTCACCGCGGTTTCCAGCGCCTCGTGCCGAGCCCGGGTCACCGCAACGGCTGAAGGCGGCGTGATCTCGGTCGGCCTGGACGTGGTCTTCGGAAACGCCGTCCCCGACCTGCCTTCGCCGGCACAGGACCAGGCCCTGATGGTCGCGCGAGGCGACCTGCTCTACCGTGCCGGCGCCTACGAGGCTGCGGCTGCGGTGTACGACAGCGCGGCCCTGATCGACCCCCGAGCCAACGAGGTGGGACCACGGCAGATTCTCGCGGTGCTGCGTGGCGCCCTGGAGCGGGGCGACCAGGGCTCGGTGCTCGAGACCGCCGCCAGCGCCTTCACGGTCGTCCAGGAGATGCCGCTCTCCCCGGCTCTGGCCGAGGAGGTCGAGCTCATCCGGGGCCTGCTCGCGTCGCCTCCCGGGCCGGCGCCGGCGGCCGAGCCTGGACCGGCGCCGGCGGCCGACACCGAGAAGGAGGACCTCGGCGAGGTTTCGCCGGCGCCGTCCGCCACGGCATCGGCCCCGTCGACGAGCGCTGCCGCGGACACCGTCGGCCCCGGGGAGGGCGACGTCGTCGAGCTCGGGCCCGAGGTGACGCCACCCGAGCTGGCCCGCCGGGTCCCTCTCGACTTCCCACCGCGGGCGCGCAGCCAGACCACAAGCGCCGAGGTCCGCCTCAAGGCTCTCGTCGGCGTCGACGGTCGGGTCGAGGAGGTCCGGGTCGTGGAGGTGAGCCATCCCGGGCTCGGCTTCGAGGAAGCGGCCGAAGCCTCGGTCCGGCGCTGGCGCTTTCGTCCGGCCCGAGCGCACGACGTCCGGGTCAGGGTCTGGCTGCCCCTGCGCCTGCAGTTCCGGCAGTGAGCGGGCGCCGTGGTCGACATGACGCTCGACATCGTCGTCCACCACCGGTCGTGCGGCCTGCCGGCGGGGGCCCTGCATGCCGTCCACGACGACCAAGGCGTCGCCGCCTTCGACTGGCGGCAGCTCGCCGCCGCCCCCTCTGGCTGAGACCCAGCGCTGCCAGCCGGCTGACGTCTCAGTCGACGGCTGGGGGAGGAGCTACGGGCTCGCGGGCGCCGGCCGACCGCGGCGCCTTCGGCAGGTTGACCAGGGCCTGGGTGCCGACCCCTTCGCGGGAGTCCAGGGCCAGGGTCCCGCCGAGCTGCTGCACCATGTGCTTGACGATCGCCAGGCCGAGGCCGAGGCCGCCGCGCCCCGGCGTCCGGGCGCGGTCGAGGCGGTAGAAGCGCTGCTGCACCGCCGCCAGCTCGCCCGACGGGATGCCCTCGCCGGAGTCGGCGATCTCGAGCCGGACGGCGTCGCCGTTGTCGGCGCCGCGGATCCGCACCCAGCCGCCGGAGCGGTTGTACTTGACGGCGTTGTCCAGCAGGTTCGACAGCACCCGGTTGAGACCGCGGCGGTCGCTGACCAGCTCGAGGCCGTCGGGGATCTCGACCTCGATCGAGACCCCGGCCCGCTCGGCGAGGACCTTGAAGTCCGCCGCCACCTCGCCTGCGAGGCGCCCGAGGTCGAGGCTCTCAGGATTGAGCTCGAGGCCGCCGGCCTCGATGGTGGCGAGCTCGTACAGCTCGTCGGTGAGCCGCGTGATGCGCTCGACCTGACGCACCATCATCTCTCCGAGCTGGGGCGCCACCTCGCCCTCCATCGCCTCGACCGACGTCCGCAGCACCGCCAGGGGTGAGCGCAGCTCGTGGGACAGGTCCTGGACGAAGCGCCGGCGGAGCTCGGCGGCCCGGCGCAGCAGGCTGACCTCGGTGGCCAGCACGAGGGCGCCGCCGGCGCGCAGGGGCAGCGCCGAGACCTCCCAGAGGCCGCGCCGGTTCTCCACCAGCGCCCGCTCCGGACCGCGACCGGCGGCGGCGCTGCGGATCGCCTCGACCACCTCCGGGGTGCGCACCAGGTCGAGGAGGTGGACGCCGGGGGGCAGCAGCTCGGCGCCGACGAAGTGCAGGCCCCTGGGGTTGGCCATCCGCACCTCGAGATCGGCGTCGACGATCAGGACCCCCTCGCCGAGGCCGCGCATCAGCTCGTCGAGGAGCTGCGCCTGCTCGGCGTGGCGTCTCTCCAGCTCGCCGCGCTGCTCCTTGAGCTCGCGCAGCCGCCAACGGGCGTGCTGGCCGGCGCCGGCGCCGAGCTCGTCGACGATGGCGGTCAGCGGAGCGACCACCTCGCGCCAGGTGCCGCCGGCGACGACCGCCACACCCACCGCCCACAGCACGGTCGCGCTCACCACCTCCCGGACACCGCCGCGGCCGGCAACCACCAGGCAGAGGACGAGCAGCGGCAGCGAGGCGACGCACACCACCAGGAGGTGGCGGGCTCGACTCACGGGTAGCCCCGAAAGCGGTAGCCGGCGCCGATCACGGTCTCGATCACGCCGGCGCCGAGCTTGCCCCTCAGCGCCCTGACGTGGACGTCGATGGTCCGGGTCTCGATGTCGGAGGACAGGCCCCAGACGCGCTCGAGAATGCGCTCGCGCGACGCCACCCGCGGCCGGTTCGACAGCAGGTACCAGAGCAGCTCCAGCTCGCGCACCGTCAGGCGGACCTCCTCGCCGTCGAGCGTCACGTCCATGGGGCCGCGGCGCACCACCAGCCGGCTGTCCCGGTACTCGTCCTCCGGGGTGCCGCCGTCCAGGGCCCGCCGGCGCAGCAGGGCGCGGATCCGGCTCTTGAGCTCGCGCAGCGAAAAGGGCTTGGTGATGTAGTCGTCGGCGCCGAGGTCGAGCCCGAGCACACGGTCGGACTCCTCGACCCGGGCAGTGAGCATGATCAC
>CAZKKP010000080.1:0-11694 GCA_964553295.1 uncultured Thermoanaerobaculia bacterium
ACGCTCGAGGCGGCCGCGGCGGCGGCATAGAGGTGGCGGCCGTCCGGGGACAGCGCCAGCCCGCGGACGCCGTTCAGCCCGGTCGGGGGGTAGGCGCCGACCGAGGCCAGGCGGCCGAAGCCGGTGCTCGAGGGGTCGGTGTCACGAGCCAGGGCGACGACCCGGTTGGCGAGGCGCGCTGCGACGTAGAGATGGTCGCCGTCCGGGCTGAAAACGAGGGCCGCGGCGCCGGTGAGGCCGCCGGTGACCGCCTCGAGGAAGGTCAGACCGCCGTCGGCGGCGCGGCTGAAGACAGCCACCTTGGCCTCGCCCGCTCCGGCGACGTAGACGTGGGCGCCGTCCGGGCTGACGAGGACGGCTGCCGCCTCGGCCAGCCCGTCGATGCCGCCGGCGTCGTCGGTGAGAACCTCGAGAGCAGTGATGTCGCCGGTCGCCGGGTCGCGAGTGAAGACCGCGAGGCTGTGGGCCCCGGCAGCGGTGACGTACACGTTGCCGCCGTCCGGGCTCAGCGCGACCGCGGAGGCGCCGCTCAGGCCGCCGTCGGACCCGACGAACTCCAGGGCGCCGTCGGTCGCCCGGCGGAAGGTGGCCACCGCGTCGTCAACCGCGCCCGCGACGTAGACGTGGGCGCCGTCCGGGCTCACCGCCACCGCCTGCGCTCCCTCGATGCCGTTGACCCCGCCTTGCCCGTCCACCGCGCGGTCCCGGAAGGTCAGGGGACCCGCCGGAAAGCACTCCCAGCAGGGTGTGGCGTCCACACACAGGTCGGTGTGGGCTTCCAGGCCCGCAGGCATGGTGTCGCTCAGGGCGACCGCCAGGTCGTCGCTCGGCCCGGTGTTCCCGACCCGGATGAAATATGTGAAGAGCTGGCCCCGCGACAGACCGTCGAGGTCGTTGGTCTTGCTCACCGACAGCCCGGTCGAGGGCGCCAGGGTGGTGGTGTCGGTCGAGCTGTTGTTGTCGTCGTCCGGGTCGTAGACCCCCGAGGACACCTCGGCGGTGAGGCTCAGGACGCCGGTGGCGTCGGCGGCGACCCAGGCCGCAAGCGTGACCGTGGCCACCGCGTCGCTCTCGAGGTCGAGGATGACGAAGATGTCCCCGGCGCCGCCAGCCTGGTGGCACTGGCCGACCCCCGAGGTGATCGCACAGCCCCAAAGCGGGCTGACCACGAACGTCGAAAGGTCCAAGACGAGCTCGGCCCCAGTGACGTGGCTCGGTCCGTCGTTGGTGACGGTGACGGTGGCTACCAGCCGGGTCTCACCGGGGACCGCGGTCACGGCACCGTTCGACACGGTCGCCACGAGGTCGGCCTTGGCGGTGACGGTGGTGGTCGCCGAGGCGCTGTTGTCGGTGTTGTCGGGATCGGCGCCGGTGGCAGACACCGAGGCCTCGGCAGTGACGTCTCCCGGCTGCGCCGGGGCCTCGACGGTGACCGTGAGCTCCGGCGCAGAGCCGACCGCCAGGGTCGAGCTGCTGCAGGTCACCATGCCGCCGGCGTGGCTGCAGCTCCAGTCGGTTCCGCTGGCGCTGCCGTACACGGTGTCGTCGGGCAGTGTGAGGAGCACCTCGACGTCGCTCGCTTCGCACGGCCCGGCGTTGGCCACCGCGACCGCGTAGTCCAGGGACTCGCGGGCGCGCACCGGGTCCGGGCTGTCGGCCAGGGTGATCGACAGGTCGGCGACCGGGGTGACGGCGGTGGTCATGGACACGCTGTCGTTGCCGGACGCCAGGTCGGGGGTGTCCGAGCTGACCGTGGCCGTGTTGTCCAGGCTCGTGACGCCGCACGGGGCTGTGACGGTGACCACCAGGTCGGGCGTGAACAAGCCGGCGGCGAGCGAGGGGCGGGTGCAGGCGAGCTGGTCCTGGTCGGCGTCGTACAGGCAGTCCCAGCCGGTGCCCGACCAGGCAACGTCGGTGGCGTCCGGCGGCAGATCGTCGACGACCTCGAGGTTGACGGCGTCGCTCGGCCCATGGTTGGTCACGCTGAGGGTGTAGGTGAGGGTCTGCTCCGCATCCACCGGATCGGGGTCGGCGACCTTGCTGAGTTCCAGGTCGGCGGCGACGATGACCTCGGTGGTCTCGTCTTCGGTGTCGTTGCCGCTGTCCGGGTCGGCGGTGTCCGAGCCGACGGTCGCCTCGCTGGTCAGGGTGACGACGGTCGTCGGCGCCGTGACCTCGACCGTGACCAGATCGGCGTCGGTGTCCGCGGCGAGGCTCGCCAGGGTGCAGGAGACCTCCCCGCCGGTCACATCGCCAGAGTGGCTGCAGGTCCAGTCGCCACCGTCTGCGGCGGCGAAGGTAGCGGCGGCGTCGAGGGTGAGCACCACCTCGAGGTTGCTGGCGGCGTCAGGGCCACCGTTGTGTACGGTGACGAGGTAGGTGACGCTCGCGCCGAGGGCGACCGGGTCGGCGACATCGTCGAGGGTGACGGCAAGATCGGCCGACTGGGCGAGCACCGGCGGCGCCGCGGCGAGCAGCAGCAGCCCGGCCCCGATGAGGGTGACGACCCGGAGCGGGTCGGAGAGCAGCGGGCGGCGGAGCGGGATCGGGGCCAGGTGACTGGTCATGGCAAGGCTCCCTGCGGTCCGGGTCGTCGTCCTCGGGGCCACAGCTCCGCCGAGTCAGGTCGTCGCGCGGAGGATGAGTCTCCGAGTGCCGTCGACGAGGGGAGTGGGCATGGGCTTCCTGGGCTTCCTGGTAGCAGCCCCAGGGTACCACTTCCTCGGTGCGTCTAAGGCCAGGCCCGCAGTGAATCCGTCGGCGCCCGAGTCGCGATACCACCTGACGTCGGGAAGCGCTAGACTACCGTGCCGGGTCGCGGCATGTGAAATTTCTCTCGAGGAGGACCCATGACCACAGCGAAGATCATCTGGACCAGGATCGACGAGGCGCCGGCGCTGGCCACCTACGCTCTGCTACCGATCGTGCAGGCCTACACCCGGGGCACCGGGGTCGGGGTGGAGACCCGCGACATCTCGCTGGCCGGTCGCATCATCGCGACCTTCCCCGAGCGCCTGACCGAGGCCCAGAGGATCCCCGACGAGTTGGCGGCCCTCGGCGAGCTCACCCAGAGCCCCGCCGCCAACATCGTCAAGCTGCCCAACATCTCGGCCTCGGTGCCGCAGCTGGTCGCGGCGGTCAAGGAGCTCCAGGCCAAGGGATACGACATCCCGAGCTACCCCGAGGAGCCGAAGAACGACGCGGAGAGGGCGCTGCAGCAGCGCTTCGCCCGCTGTCTCGGCTCGGCGGTCAACCCGGTGCTCCGCGAGGGCAACTCCGACCGTCGGCCGGCGGTCGCGGTCAAGAGGTTCGCCCAGAAGAACCCGCACAAGATGATGAAGCCGTGGCCCGAGTCGGGCTCCAAGGCGCGGGTCGCCCACATGACCACGGGCGACTTCTACGGCAGCGAGACCTCGGCCACCCTCGCCGAGCCCACCGAGGTGAGGATCGAGCTCGTCACCGCCGACGGCACGACAAAGGTGCTCAAGGAGAAGCTGGCGCTCCAGGCAGGAGAGGTGGTCGACAGTGCGGTGATGCACGTCGCCGAGCTCCGGAGGTTCTACGCCGAGCAGATCGAGGCGGCGAAGCGCGACGGCGTGCTGCTGTCGCTGCACCTCAAGGCGACCATGATGAAGGTCTCCGACCCGATCATGTTCGGCCACGCCGTCTCCGTGTACTTCGCCGAGGCCCTGGACAAGCATGCCGAAGCCCTCAGGTCGGTCGGCGCCAACGTCAACTTCGGCCTCGCCGACGTGCTCGCCAAGCTCGACCGGCTGCCGACGGCGAAGAAGGCCGAGATCGAGGCCGACATCGCCCGGGTCTACGAGAGCCGGCCGGCGCTGGCCATGGTCGACTCGCGGAAGGGCATCACCAACCTGCACGTGCCCAACGACGTCATCGTCGACGCCTCGATGCCCAACGTCGTCCGCGACGGCGGCAGGATGTGGAACCAGGACGACCAGCTGCAGGACACCGTCGCCATGGTGCCGGACCGCTGCTACGCCACGATGTACGCCGAGATCCTCGAGGACGCCAAGCGCAACGGCCAGTTCGACCCGGCGACCATGGGCAACGTCTCCAACGTCGGTCTGATGGCCCAGAAGGCGGAGGAGTACGGCTCCCACGACAAGACCTTCGAGGCCCCCGCCGCCGGCGTCATCCGGGTCGTCGACGTCTCGGGCAGGACCCTGCTCGAGCAGGCGGTCGAGCCCGGCGACATCTTCCGCATGTGCCAGGTCAAGGACGCCGCGATCCGGAACTGGGTCGGCCTGGCGGTCTCCCGGGCCCGGGCGACCGGCTCGCCGGCGGTCTTCTGGCTCGACGAGGGCCGCGCCCACGACCGCGAGATCATCGCCAAGGTGAAGCGGTACCTGCCCGACCACGACACCACCGGGCTCGAGCTTCCGATCATGAAGCCGGTCGACGCCATGCGCTTCTCGCTGGAGCGGATCCGCCGCGGCGAGGACACCATCGCGGTCACCGGCAACGTCCTCAGAGACTACCTCACCGACCTCTTCCCGATCCTCGAGCTCGGCACCTCGGCGCGCATGCTCTCCATCGTCCGCCTGATGAACGGTGGCGGCCTGTTCGAGACCGGCGCCGGCGGCTCGGCGCCCAAGCACGTCCAGCAGTTCCTCAAGGAAGGCCACCTGCGCTGGGACTCTCTCGGCGAGTACTGCGCCCTGGTGCCCTCGCTGGAGCTCGCCGCGGAGAGGACCGGCAACCCGAAGGCGACCGTGCTCGCCGCAACCCTCGAGCAGGCCATCGCCACCTACCTCGAGAACGGCCGGCTGCCGTCGCGCAAGGTGGCTGAGATCGACAACCGCGGCAGCTCCTTCTACCTCGCCATGTACTGGGCCCAGGCGCTGGCGGCGCAGACCCAGGACGCCGAGCTCGCCGCTCGGTTCGCGCCGGCGGCGAAGGCGCTGGCCGACAACGAGGAGAAGATCATCGCCGAGCTGCTCGCCGCCCAGGGCCGGCCGATGGAGCTCGGCGGCTACTACCTGCCGGACGACGTCAGGGCGGCCGCCGAGATGCGCCCGAGCGCCACCTTCAACGCGGTCATCGCCTCCCTGGGCTGAGCCGCGGAACCCGGACGCAAGAAACCCCCTCCGCGAGGAGGGGGTTCGTTCGCGCGCAAGAAGAGCGGGGGTGTTACCAGCGGTTGCCGCCGGGACGACCGCCGCCACCGCCGCCGCCGTCGCGCTTCTTGGCCTCGGCGACGTCGACCTTGATGGACCGACCGTCGAGGTCGGTGCCGTTGAGCGCGGCCACCGCCTTGTCGGCGGCGTCGTCGTCGGCGAAGGTGACGAAACCGAAACCGCGGGAGCGGCCGGTGTCGCGATCGGTGATGACCGTCGCCTCGGTGATCTCGCCGTGGGGCGCGAACGCCTCCCGCAGACCACGGTCGTCAGTGTTCCAGCTCAGGCTTCCGACAAACAGTTTCTTGGCCATTCTCTCTCTCTCGTTTCCTGGGGCGCCGGCTCTCGGCTGGGGCCCCCGTTCCTCGATCGGGCGGGCGTGCTGGTCGACCACGGTGGCCGACTCGATCCGTCGCTGCCTCGCCTCGCACCCGGACCACAGACCTGACGGACGGTGGTCCGAATCCTGGATGTGTCACACGCACGAACCACAACGGTCGCGCGAGGGTCTCGCACCGGTCGCGGCTCGGACATGTGCTATCCGCGTACGATCGGCTGGTCAGGATCGCATGACAGCGGACGGAAGTCAAGCTCGCTCCGAGCCCGATCTCCCCGAAGACCCGTCGGGCGCTGGCGGGTCAGCACCTTCAGGCAGTGGCGGAGCGCTCGAGGTCGGCCGGCTCGTCACCCCCCCGGTGGCGGCTGCGCAGCCGGGCGACGAGACCCGTGGCGCTCGAGTAGGCCACCGGGATCATCACCAGTGTGACCAGCGTCGAGGCGAGCAGCCCGCCGATCACCACCCGCGCCAGCGGCGCCTGGATCTCGGCGCCGGTACCCAGACCGAGGGCGAGAGGAAGCAGCCCGAGGACCGTCGTGCCGGTGGTCATCAAGATGGGGCGCAGCCGCGCAGCTCGATCTCCACTGCGCTGCCGCCGCCGGAGCTGAAGACCCAATTGAGCATCCAAAGCCCCTGCTGGGCCTCGGCGTCGACCTCGGCGCCGGGAATCTGGCCGTCCACCGCCCGCCGGACCCGGTCAGCCATCTCGGTGCTGCCCATGGACCGACGGTCCCGGGGCTCGAGCTTGAGCTCGACGGCAGCGCTGTCGCCCCGGACCTCGGTGGCGACCACCGAGATCGGGATCGCCACCGTGATGATCGCCGTCGAGGAGCGGCGACGGAGGAAGAAGTAGAGCACTGCCACCGCGAGCAGCGAGCCCCAGAGGGCGGAGCTGCGGACGCTCGCGATCGACTGCCAGATGAACTCGCTCTGGTCACTGACCACCGTCAGGTGGACGTCGTCCCGCTCGCGGTTGATCCGCTCCGCCTCGCGACGGATCCCCGCGGCCACGTCGACCGTGTTGGCGCCGCTTCCGCTCCCGGACCACAGCACCCCGCGGCGGCCGTGCCGAGGGCGCCTCGCCCACTGGCTCGCGACGCTACCGTTACGAACCCGCCCGGGCGTCGCCAGTGTTCCAGCACGGCCATGGGAGGAGGATGACCGGGGTCGCACCCAGGGCAACCCGGAGGCGTCACGACCGTACAGGTGTGGGGTATGGTGGCGTGTCCGCGGCGAGGAGGAACCCGTCCGCGGGGAGGAGGAGCGATGACTCGACGGCTGAGACAGGCTCTGGCAACGTGCGGACTCCTGGCGGGCGCGACGGCCGCCTCCGCGTCCGGCGGGGAGGCGCTGTGGCTGCGCTACCCGGTGATCTCGCCGGACGGGCAGACCCTCGTCTTCAGCTACCGCGGCGACCTCTGGCGGGTGCCGGCGGGCGGCGGCGACGCCGTCCCCCTGACGCTGCACGAGGCGCACGACACCATGCCGGTGTTCTCGCCGGACGGCGCCACCATCGCCTTCGCCTCGGACCGCTACGGCGGCTTCGACGTGTGGACGATGCCGGCGAGCGGCGGCGAGCCGACCCGGCTGACCTTCCACTCGGCCGACGACATCCCGACCGCCTTCACGCCCGACGGCCGGGCGGTGCTCTTCAGCTCGTCACGGCTCGACGCGGCGAGCTCGGTGCAGTACCCGACTCCGGCCCAACCCGAGCTGTACTCGGCGCCGGTGTCCGGTGGCATGCCGTCTCAGGTCCTGACCACGCCGGCCCTGTACGCCTCCTACGACCGCGCCGGCGCCCGCCTCGCCTACTCCGACCAGAAGGGCTACGAGGACCCGTGGCGCAAGCACGACGACTCGTCCTTCGCCCGGGACGTCTGGCTGTATGACGTCGCCACCGGCAAGCACAGCCGGCTGACCGAGCTCGGTCACGACGACCGGCAGCCGGTCTGGGCGCCCGGCGACGACGCCCTGTACTACCTGTCCGAGCGCTCGGGCAGCTTCAACGTCTGGCGGCTCGACCTCGCCGACCCGACCGCCACCAGCCAGGTCACCCACCACCAGGTCCACCCCGTCCGCTTCCTCAGCGTGTCACAGGCGGGCGACCTGGCCTACGCCTTCGACGGCGCGCTGTGGCTGCGCCCGGCGGGCAGCCAGGAGAGCCGGCGGCTGACCGTGCGCGCGGCCGCCGACCGGCGCACCAACCAGCTGCGACCGCTCAGCGTCGCCTCCGACATCACCGAGTTCGAGCTCTCCCCCGACGGCGAGGAGATCGCCTTCGTCGCCCGCGGCGAGGTCTTCGTCACCTCGGTCGAGCACGCCACCACTCGCCGCATCACCACCACCCCGGAGCAGGAGCGGTCGGTCAGCTTCAGCCCGGACGGTCGCAGCCTGCTCTACGCGTCGGAGCGCGGCGGCAGCTGGAACCTCTACCGCGCCGACCTCACCGACCCCGACGAGCCCGACTTCTTCAACGCCACCGCCATCGCCGAGAAGCCGGTGCTCGAGGTCGAGGCCGAGACCTTCCAGCCCCGCTTCTCGCCCGATGGCCGGCGCGTCGCCTACCTCCAGGAGCGGACCGAGCTGAAGGTGCTCGACCTCGACAGCGGCTCGAGCCGGACGGTGCTCGCCCCCGAGCACAACTACTCCTACGTCGACGGCGACCAGTGGTACGAGTGGTCGCCGGACGGCAGCCGCTTCCTGGTCGAGTTCCTCAGCCCGACCCGGTGGTCGAACGAGATCGGCCTGGTGTCCTCGAGCGGCGACGGCGAGGTGGTCAACCTGACCAGAAGCGGCTACGAGGACCTCCGCGGCCGCTGGGTGCTCGGCGGAGAGGCCATGCTCTGGGTCACCGACCGTCACGGTACCCGCCTGCAGGCAGGCTGGCCAGCCGAGTTTGACGTTCACCTCGCCTTCTTCACCGAGAAGGCGTGGGACCGCTGGCGCCTGTCCGAGGCCGAGTACGCCCAGCTCAAGAAGAAAGAGGAGAAGGAAAAGAAGGGCGCCAGCAAGGACGACGGCGAGGAGGAGGCCGAGGAGGAGGCCGATCCGGCGTCGCCGAAGCTGCCCGAACCGGTCGACATCCAGCTCGAGGGGCTCAAGGACCGGATGATCCGGCTCACCACCCACTCGTCGCGGATCGCCGACGCCGCCCTCACCTCTGACGGCGACCGGCTGCTCTACCTCGCGCGCTTCGAGAAGGGCTACGACCTGTGGAGCTACGAGCCCCGCAAGCAGGAGATCAAGCTGCTCGCCAAGCTCGACGCCGAGCGGGCCGGCGGCCTGGTGGTCGACGGCAAGGACGCGCATGCCCTGCTGCTCGCCGACGGCGCCCTGAAATGGGTCGAGATCTCCTCGGGCAAGGTCACGCCGGTCAAGATGTCGGCGCCCTTCGAGCTCGACGCCGAGGCAGAGCGGGACTACCTGTTCGAGCACGTCTGGCGGCAGACCTGGAAGAAGTTCCACGATGTCGGCATGCACGGCGCCGACTGGTCCGGGCTCAAGGACGACTACCTTCGCTTCCTGCCCCACGTCACCGACACCCGGGACTTCGCCGAGCTGCTGTCGGAGATGCTCGGCGAGCTCAACGCCTCGCACACCGGCGCCCGCTACCGCCCGCGGCGGGAGGACGCCGACCGCACCGCCTCCCTTGGCTTCTTCCCGGACCCAGGCTGGACCGGCGACGGCGTGCGGGTCCTCGAGGTGCTCGAAGGCGGCCCTCTTGGCCGCGCCGGCAGCCGCATCGCACCTGGCGCCGTCATCACCTCGATCGACGGCGCCGTCATTGCCGCGGGCGCCAACTGGTACCCGTTGCTCAACCGCAAGGAGGATGAGCCGGTGCGGCTCGGGCTCGTCGACCCGGACCGCGGCGAAACCTGGCAGGAGGTGGTCAAGCCGGTCTCCCGGGAGGCCGAGGGCCGGCTGCTCTACCAGCGTTGGCTGCGCTCGCGCCGCGCCGAGGTCGAGCGGCTGTCCGGCGGCCGCCTCGGCTATGCCCACATCCGCGGCATGAGCGACGGGCCCTTCCGGCAGGTCTTCGAGGACGTCTTCGGGCCCGAGGTCGCCAAGGAGGGCATCGTACTGGACACCCGCTTCAACGGCGGCGGCAACCTCGTCGAGGCCCTGACCGTGTTTCTTTCCGGCCAGACCTACATGACCGCCCGGCCGCGAGGCCAGCTCATCGGCGAGGAGCCGTCGTTGCGCTGGACCAGGCCCTCGATCGTCGTCCAGAACGAGGGCAACTACTCCGACGCCCACTGCTTCCCCAATGCCTACCGGACCCTCGGCCTGGGCGAGACCGTCGGCACCCAAGTGCCGGGGACCTGCACCGCGGTGTGGTGGGAGACCCTGCAGGACCGGTCGCTGGTCTTCGGCATCCCCCAGGTCACCTGGCACGACGTCGAGGGCGACCCGTTGGAGAACAAGCACTTCGACCCCGACCACTGGGTCGACAACGATCCCGAGCTCGAGGCCGCCGGCGGCGACCAGCAGCTCGAGAAGGCGGTGGAGGTCCTGCTCGCGAAACTCATGTCCGACGGCGGTTGACCTCCCGAAAAGGACGGGTTAGGATCGGGAGGTCCCATCCACGCTGCCTCCACGATGGAGGCTCCCATGTACGCGATCAAGACCCCCGAGCCCGTGCAGCGACCGTGGCCCGCCGCGCCTCGGCCGGCCGCCGACGCGGCAGTGCTCATCACGCTCTCCACTCGAGACCGCTCGCCCCTGCTGGTCGTCGACCCCCGGGCCGGCGACGTGGTCGCCCGGCGGCTGTGCCAGCTCCACGGCGGCGGTCGGCGGGTGCTCGCCTGGGCGGTGCTCCCCGACCGCGCCCTCGCCCTGGTCACCGCCACCGGCGGTGGCAGCGTGGCGCAGCTCGTCTCGGACCTCGTCGACCGCACCACCGACGACCTCGCCCGCCTCGGTCACGAGCAGGTCTGGCGGTGGCCGGCCCAGGCCCTGCCGGTACGCCCCGAGCATGACCTCGCCGCCCTCCTCGAGTACGTGCTCCGCGCCCCCGAGCGGGCCGGCCTCGCCGACGGCTGGCGGCACTGGCGCTGGGCGGGATCCTGCCACTGGCCGGACCCGGAGCTGGCGATCCTGACCGCGCCGGTCGTCGGCCTCCTCTGGCTCGACGCCCTGACCGGGAACGCCTGACCCGGACATCTCACCAGGATCCCGCTCGCCCTCGGCGTCTCGCACCCCTGCACGCCTTCGACCGCTGGTCGGTGGTCCTCAGAGCGGACGATGCGTGGACGGCGACCGGCGCCGTCAGGACCTTCTTCTGACCCGGCCGGAGGGAGTTCAGCCGCCGCTCGTGATGGTGAAGGGGATGTCGGCGCGGCTCTCGGCGAGCTCGAGGACAAGCCGCCAGCGGCCGGGCTGGATCCCTCCGGGCACCTCGAAGTCCAGGGGTCCCGAGCAGGCCGTGAAGGCGCCGACGTAGACCACCTCGTAGGCGAAGCTCTCGAAGGGCCCGGCGAGGAACCAGCGGTCGCACGGCCGCTGGCCCTCGTCGAGGCGCAGCACCCTGGGAAGGTCGGCCAGGGCCCGCTCGACGCGCAAGCGCCGCGGGCCGAAGCCCGCCCGGTAGTCGGCGGGCGGGAGCAGCTCGAGGCGGCGACCGTCTGGGGTACGCACCGAGATCGCCTCGCGGGGCACCGACGTCGTGCTGCCGACACCGCTCAGCTCGGCTGCCAGGATCAACCACCCGTCCCCGACCTGGCGCAGCGGGTCGGCGTAGCCGACCGCGGCCACCAGCTCGGGCCCGCGGTACAGCACCCAGCTGCGACCGCGGTCGACGATGCCGGGCTCGTCGGGGTCGGGCGCGCGCCCGCTGGCGCAGCCGACGAGCAGGAGGAACGCGAGCCACAACCGTCGAGCCTTCATGCTCTCAGTCTAGAGCACCCGGCCTGGATTCCCGCCGCAAACGGGATGCGATGACCTCCGACGCGTGTTGCCAAGGCCGAGAGAGGGGGTCCGCATGCTCACCACAACCACCCCACGGATGCTCGTCGCCCTGCTCGCCGCCCTGCCCATGCCGGCGCTGGCGGGGACTCTGGTCGTCGCCAACAAGTCCGAGGCGACGGTGTCCCTGGTCGACGTCGCCTCCGGCGAGGTCCGCGCCACCCTGCCCACCGGCAACGCGCCCCACGAGGTCGCGGTGTCGCCCGACAGCGCCCTGGCCCTGGTCGGAAACTACGGCACCCGGGCCTAGCC
>CAZKKP010000081.1:0-11651 GCA_964553295.1 uncultured Thermoanaerobaculia bacterium
GTTCCGTGTTCCGTCCGCGCTCGTGGTGGACCGCCAGCTCGGCCGCGACGGCCTCGTGGTGACCCGCGAAACCACGCTCCAACCGGTCTGCGATGCGGGCGTGGAGACGCTGTCGCCGTCCGGGCGACAGGCGGCCGTAGAGGAGGCTTCGGAACTTGGCGTGACTGAACTGGTACCGCTGGCTGTCGGAGCCGTCCGGCCAGCTCACGCCGACTGCGGGCTCGATGAATCGGCCCCACCCGGCGAGCCGGCCGCACACGGCATCAGCGCTGTCGACGTCGGTGTCGAGCGCGGCGGCGACCTCCCCGGCCGAGAAAACCTGACCGGCGACGCTGGCCGCCTCGAGAGCCGCGACCTCCTCGTCCTCCATCCCCTCGAGCTGGCCCTCGACGACCGCCAACAGGCCGTCGGCAAGCCGGCCGTCAATCGCCGCGAGATCGACCGTGAGCTGCCAACCTGCGCCGTCCGCGACGAGCCAGCCCTCGGACACCATGTAGTCGGCTGCGACCCGTACGAAGAGAGGGTTGCCGTCGCTGTGATCGTGGATCAGCAGCGACAGCGGGTGCCGCCACCGGGAGTCGCCGAATCGACCGGTGATGATGCTCTCGACGGCGCCGGCGCCGAGCAGCTCCAGCGCCAGCTCGTGAGCCGTCTTCTGCACCACGAGCTTCCTCTTCAGCCGCCCGATCGGATGATCCCGAATGGCCACTTCGACCGGCCGGTAGGTCGCGATGACCATCAGCCTCGCCGGTTCGGCTCGCGACGCGACGGCGCTGAGAAGGTCGACCGTCGCCGCGTCGCACCAGTGCAGGTCCTCGAGCCACACGACCAGGGGCCTGTCAGACGCGAGGGCCTCGACCGCGACGCAGAACTCCCGCAGCATCCGGGCGGGCGAGCCGGCGATCGCCAGCTTCTGCGCCGTCACATCAGTTGCCCCGAGCCACGGCAGCTGGGCGACCCATGTCGGAGCGTAGCGCTCCAAGACGCGGTACAACGTCGAATCGCGGGTGCCGCGGGTGAGCCGGTCGAGCGCATCGAGAATCGGCAGGTACGCCTCGTGGGCCCCAAGCAGCTCGACGCACTGCCCCCCTCCCGCGAAGAAGACGTTCCGCTGGTCCGCCCCCAGATCGTCGAGAAACGACCGCAGCAGCGTTGTCTTGCCGATCCCTTCATCGCCGGTGACGAACACCAGCTGGCGCTCGCCTGCCGTGGCCCGTTCAAACAGCTCGTGGAGGCGTTGCAGATCGGCCTCTCGTCCGACCATCTCGGGCGGGGCGCGACGCGTCGAAACCCCGCGCTCCGTCCTCGCGACCTCGTTCCGATTTGCCCCCGCGAGCGCGGCGATGAATCGAAAACCGCGCCGGTGGACCGTCTGGATGTAGCGCGACTTCTGGGCGTCGTCGCCGAGCGCCTGCCGCAGCTCGCGGATGGCCTGGTTGAGGCTCGCCGGCGTGACGGCGACATTCGGCCACACCTCATCCAGCAGCTCGTGCTTCGTCAGCAGCCGGCCTGAATTCTCGGCCATGAACCGAATCAGCTGCCAGGTCTTGGGCCGCAGCTCGATGGGCTCGTTGCCGCGCCACAGGCGCTCCGACTCCAGGTCCAAGGTGAAGACGTCGAACACCAGGTTCTTCGGCCTCGCGGTCATTGAGGCGGATGGTACCCCGGCGGCCCACTTTCATCAATCTCTCACACCTTCTTGATGACTGGGTGACTGCGCAGACCCATGCTGTCGCTGGTCAGAAGGCTGGAGGGTTCCCATCATCCGGTCTGACCTCGTGATTACAGAACGATGTGAGGAGTCCATGACTTCCAGTCGATCGAGGCGCTGGTACATGGGAGTCGCCGTGCTCGCGCTCGGCGTCGCATCCCTCCCGACGTCGCTTGCGGGCGCCGCGGAGGCCGGTTTCCCGGGCGACGTCCCGGACAGCTTTCGCCTCCGGCTCAGCACGGTAGTGGGGTCGTTCGACACCAACTTCGCCTACTCGACCGACCGCGGCGGGCTCGGCGGCCTGGTCAACTTCGAGAGCCTCCTCGGCGTCGACTCCAGCAGCACCTCGTTCAGGCTCGAAGGCAGTTGGCGGGTCGGCCGTAGGAGCTCGGTCGAGTTCGGCTACTTCGGCTTCGACCGCTCGGGCAGCCGGGAGCCGCAGCGCGACTTCCAGTTCCTGGTTTTCACCATCCTCGCGGGTACGGCGGTCGAGACCGAGCTCAGCTCGAAGGTCGCCACCGCCGCCTTCCGCTACAACGCCTACGACAACGGTGAGGTGCGTCTCTACGGCACTGTGGGCGCCTCCTACTTCGACCTTGAGACCAGGCTCGCCGCGGGAGTGGGCGTGCTGCTTCCGGGCGGGGTGCCTTTGGGCCGGGGCTTCGTAGAGGCGGTTGACGTCTCGCAGGTGGTACCGATACTGGGCGTCGGCACCGAGTGGGCCGTGTCCCGCAGGTTCCTCATGAACCTCTACTTCAGGGGTCTCTTCCTCGACCTCGGCGACTTCCGCGGCGGCATCAGCGAGGCCGGCCTCAGCGGAACCTGGTACTTCACCCGCCACCTCGGCGTCGGCGCCGGCGCCCAAAGGGTCGACATCCGGGTCAGGGAGTTCGAGAGCGACTCGAACACCGCCCGCGGGAGCTACTCGCAGCTCGGGGGGCTCCTCTATCTGGAGGTCGCGTTGTGAGCCGATGCGGCCGGGACGCTCGTCTCGAGGGGCAGGGCTGGTTGACGGGCCGACACCGCCAGCAACGGTCGGATCGCGGTCGTTGATGATGGAGCCCGGCGGTTCGAGGGAGGCCTGATCGTGGATCTGCCTTACTGGCGCGCCTTTCTCGTCAGCCTCAGCGGTGAGGCGGACCTCGACCACGTGTTCTGCGGACGCGTCGAGCACGTGCAGACCGGTCGCCGGGCGACGTTTTCGTCCCCGGGCGAGCTGCAGGCCTTCATGGCCCTTGTGCTCGGCGAGAATGGGCAACAAACCCGACCCACCGCCCCCGGGGAGCCGGATCCCTCGTGACCCGAGATCGTCGTTCCCGTTCGAACCCGGGTTGTGTCGGTACGGCGCCCGTGCGTGTGGAAAACCAACACTTGCGGACAAGGAGGAAGACGCTATGAGGACGATAGTACTGGTCGGATTGATCGTGGCAGCGATTGCGGTTACACCACCGGTCGCGGCGGACACGCTCGAGCTGGTCGACGGCACCCTGGTCGAGGGCTCGTTCGTCGGCGGCAACCCGGCGAGCGTGATGTTCGAGGTGGCGGGACAGGTCGAGGTCTTCAACACATCCGAAGTCGTCGCGGTGTGGTTTTCCACCGGCGTCGACACCGCCATCGCGGCCGCGGAGGCGCAGCCCGCGGCGGCCACCGTGGTTCCCGAGGGCACCCGGCTGATGGTCCGCCTGTCAGAGACCATCGACTCGAGCCGCCACTCGGCCGGCCACCGGTTCCGCGGCCAGCTCGAAGGCGCGCTGTTCGTGCAGGGGGTCCAGGTGGCGCCGCGCGGTGCGTGGGTCTACGGGAGGATCACCCAGGCTCGGCAATCGGGCCGGGTGGCCGGTTCGTCCGAGCTCGCCCTCGAGTTCACCGACATCATGATCGACAACCGGCTGTTCTCGATCTCGACCACGGGCCTCGAGGCGCAGACCGGCAACACCGCGGGACAGACTGTCGGGCGGACGGCTCGTGCGGCGGCTGTCGGCGGCCTCATCGGCGGCAGCTCGGGCGCGCGAACGGGCGCCAAGGTCGGTGTCGGCGCGTCCATTCTGACCCGCGGCAACACCATTAACATCCCGTCGGGCACGCTGGTGGAAGCCACGCTTCGGGCGCCGCTGTCGCTGCTGTGACCGAGATGGAGGCGAGAGTCGATGACTGCTGGATGCGGTAATTCCACTGGGTCGAGTGATGACGGCGAGGATGCGATGACCGACAACAACCGCCTCAAAATGGTGGCGAATCTGGTGCTGGCGGTCGCCGTGGGCCTCGCGGCTTGGGCGGTGGCGCAGGACGGGCCCGAGTCGTTCAGGGAGCAGTTCACCGCGCGTGCGGTGGCCATGGGCACCAGCAATCCGCCGATTCTCCCGCCGGGGACCACCGCGACCATTGACATCAACATCACGCGATGGACCACCGACGAGGAACGTCAGCGCCTGTTCGATGTGCTCGCGAAGAAGGGCCAGCGCGCAATGGTGCGAGAGATGCGCCGCCAGCCGGAGACCGGGTGGATCCGGGTGGTCACCGCCGCTCGGGGCGGAAACGTGACGACGAGAACGCCATCGGAACGGCTGCGCTACGCGCGCCAGATTCCGCTCGAGAACGGCGGTCGGCGCATCGTCCTCGGGTTCGACCGGCCGATCACGATGTCGGAAGCGGTGAACCAGCCTCGTTGGCGCAACTTCGACGTCACACTCTTCTTCATCGACCTCGATGCCGAGAACGTCGGTGACGGTCAGCTCGCCATCGGCGTCCAGCTCACGGTGGAGAGAGAGACCAACACCTTGAAGATCGTGGATTTCGCCACCGAGCCGGTACGGCTCACACGGGTAACACCTCGGTGAACTGAGGAGAAGAACAGAGAGAGGACCAAACAAGATGTGCTCTTGGACCAGTCATTCAACAGTGCGTCGTGTCATGTTGTTCGCGGGCCTCGCCTTCGCCCTGACCAGCCTGCCTGGCGCCGCGCAGGCCAGTGAGGCAACCAGCTTCGACGGGCTGGAGCGGGTCGAGTCGAGCACGATCGCGATCGCCTACCTTGCACCCGACGCCGATTTCAGCGTATTCGCGCGAGTGAAGATCCTCGATCCGGAGGTCGCCTTTCGCTCCAATTGGCAGCGAGACCAGAACCGAAACCGGACCCGCAATATCAGCACCCGCGATATGGAGCGGATCAAGGCCGACATCGCATCGCTCTTTCAGGAAGTCTTCGCGCAACGCTTGACGAGCGGGGGGTACGAGGTCACCGACGAGATCGCCGACGATGTGCTGATCGTGCGGCCGGCAATCATCGACCTCGATATCACGGCCCCGGAGACCCGGTCCGCCTCGGCCCAGCGGTCCTTCACAGCCTCGGCGGGAGCTGCGACGATCTACGTCGAGCTCTTCGACGCCGCGACGGGGCAGATCATTGGGCGTGGCGCCGACCGCCGGGCGGGTCCGATGACGAGCGTATTCATGACGTGGAGCAATCGGGTAACCAACTCGGTCGAGGCGCGGAGGATCCTGCACGGCTGGGCGGACGTGCTCGTGAGCTTCCTGGACGCGCAGTACACCCGGTAGAGGCCCCGAACGCTCAGTTGTTCGAAGCTGGGTCGTCTTCGAGATCGCCGGCCGTGAGGAGCATCCGGACGTTCGGGTCGAAGACGCGGTTGCCCTCCATCAGCCGCAGCATGAGCCGGCCCCACAGCGGCCCGTCGATGTCGCCATGGTTGCGGCTGATCTCGGCCGGAACCTGGAAGACCCAGAACGGGGTGTCATTCCAGCGCCCGGGCAACTCGCGGATGGCCATGTCGCCGCCGGCGACCTCGACGGTGTGGCTGTGGAGCACCGGCAGGTGACCGGCGGTGTGGGTGCCGAGCCGGCGCTGCGAAACCAGGCTGTCTTCGCGTGCGGGACGAAAGCGGACAAAGAGCGAGTTGAGAGTCATGGCGAGGGGCACCATGTAACGGGTGACGCCGTCGTCGACCGAGGTAATGGAGGCGAGCATCGGGCCGGCGGCCGGTCGCCGTCGACCGGCCGCGTCCTCCAACACCAGCCCCACATCAGTGCGCTTGAAGACGTCGATGAGCCGCTTTGTGTGGAGCGCTTCGGTGGAGGCGTTGGCGGCCACGATCAGGTCATAGCGCACGGGAACCGCTGCCTCGGCGTACTCGGCCATGAGGATCTCCGGCACCAGCGCCGAAGCGAGAGTCTTCTCGAGGATCATCCCGCCCATGGAGTGGCCGAGCAGGGCGCACTTGGCGTCGGGGTGCTCCCTGGCGGCGTTGACCGTGCGGAAGAGGACCTCGGCGAGTCCATTAGAGGCAACCCGGTGGGCGGCCACCCGCCGGTTCCAGAAGGAGGCATCGATGAGGATCGGCAATGAGTAGGTGCGGCCTCGCCAGCCGATGTAGAGGCCCACAACCGGCCGTGGCCCGTCGCCCCCGTGCAGGGAGGCGACTTCCGACCGCTCGGCGACTGCCGCGACCCGGTTTTCGAACCACGCCAGCCGCTCTCCGGAACTCTTCTCCCGCGCCGCGTTGCTCTTCCATCCGTGGATGAACTGGTAGAGGATGATCCCGTTGTCGCTGACGCGGTTGAGCCGCCGTATCTCGGCGATCGCGACACCGACCTGGCTCAGGTTCCACGGCTGTCCCTGGTCGTCGAACTCAACCACCGCGACCGAGTACGGCAGCCCGTCTGACGTGGAGAATCTCCTGAGGTAGTCTCCGGCCTCGGTGTTGAACATGCGATTGCCGACGCAGCCGAAGGGCAACGCGACCCCGACCGCCAACACGGCAGCGAGGACCCAGAGGACGCGCCGCAATCCCGCCCGCCACCTCGAGGGGTGATCAGTCACGGTACCGACCGGCTCGTGGACATCGATCCGACCTCCCCGAGAACCGCTTCGAACCAGGGGAAGATCTGTAACAGTTTACGCGATACCGAAGGGGGGTGTCACCGGTGATCCAGGATCGGTCGAGCCGTTGGGCGCGGGTCGCGGTGGTCACGGCCGTGACCGTCGTCGCTGCAGGCGCGATGTTCGCATCGTGGGCACAACGATCGAAGCCGGAGCTGTCGCCGTGGCACACGGCAGATCTCGAGCACGAGCTCGAAGCCACGGATGCACGGGGCGGATTCGACTGGGACGAGTACCTGGCGCTCGAGGACCGGCTCTTTGAGGAGCTCGACGAGCGGGTCGTCCGCAATCGCGACTCGCGCGCGGAACCCGCCTGGAATCGGTACGCCTCAGGCGGCGTCAACAATCCGGCAGGGTTCCCCCGCAACTGGAATCGCTCGTACGAGCTCCGGGGAATCGCGGAGGGGGGAGGGGCTCTCCTGCTGCACGGCCTCACCGACTCGCCCTACAGCCTGCGACGGGCGGCCGAAATTCTCCATTCCGAGGGTTTCCACGTCGTCGGGCTGCGTCTGCCCGGCCACGGCACGACCCCCGGCGAGCTGCAACGCGCCGAGGTCGACGACTGGCGTGCGGCGGTCCGCATGGCCTATCGGCACCTGGACGAAGCGGTCGGGCTCTCGGGCGAGCTCATGGTGGTGGGCTATTCGAACGGCGGTGCACTGGCCGTCGACCTGGCGCTCGACAGCCTCGCTGACGAGGAGCTTCGGATTCCCGATCGGATCATCCTCTTCTCGCCGGCAATCGGCATCACGCGCCTGGCGGCGCTGGCCCGCGCGCACCGGGTCGTGAGCTTCATGCCGTGGTTCAGCAGGCTGGCGTGGACCGACATCCAACCCGAATCGGATCCGTTCAAGTACAACTCGTTTCCCGCCGATGCGGGCTACCAGACCCACCTTCTGACGCGCTCGATCCGCCGCCGGCTGGCGGAACTCGACGTGCACAGCGTATCCTCGCGCTTTCCGCCGGTACTGACCTTCATGTCATTGGCTGACGCCACCGTGCTCGTGGAGGCGGTCGTCGAGGTCCTCTATGATCGGTTGACAGGGCCGAAGCACGAGCTGGTGATCTTCGACATCAACCGGAAGGCGAAGATGCGAGACTTCTTCCGCACCGACCCCGCGGCGCGGCTGCAGATGTTGGTCGAACGGCCGACCACACCCTACCGGCTGACGGCGGTCACCAACATTGACGAATCCACCGCGGCCCTCGGGGCCTGGACGCGTGCGGGCGGTGCTCGAGAGGCCGAAGTCGAGGCCCTCGACCTCGAGTGGCCGCGGGGCGTCTACTCCCTGTCACACGTGGCGTTGCCGTTCCCGGTCGACGATCCCATCTACGGCCTCCAACCGGATCCCGACAACCTCTTCGGGGTCCAGCTCGGGACCCTCGAGCCGCGCGGCGAGCGTGGCCTGCTGGCGGTGTCGCCGGCCACGTTCCTTCGGCTTCGATGCAATCCGTTCTTTGGCTACGTGGAGCGACGGCTGCGGGAGCCGATCGGGGATGGGTTCCCACGGAAGTCGAACCCTGCGGTCGCGGATTCCCTCGAATCGAGCCAGATCAATGCACCGGCAGGTGGCAAGCCCTGACGTTGCGAACGCAGGTCCAGCCGACGGCGGAGCAACGCCTGTCAGGCGTCGGCGAGCACGTCCTCGGCCAGCAGCGCGGCCGTCAGAAGTGACAGGCTCACTCCCGCCCGTCATTTCCTCCGTCGTCGATCACGGCCCGAAAGCTCAGGCCTGCCACGGCGTGGTGGCCCGCTTCCGAGAACCGCGCGAGAGCCCGCTCCACCGCCTGCTCGACCTCGCGGCCGGGGCCCCGGTCGGGGCCCCGGGGCTCGAAGACCCGGACCACATCCGACACCGCGATCCTGTCGGGCGGGCGGGCCGGCACGACCCCCTCGGTGTCCGACCCCTGCGCCACCCGCCGCAGCAGCTTCGCTTCCACCAGCCGGTCGATGGCGGCCTCGACCGCTCCGAGCGGCACGAGAAGCCTCCGGGAGAGCTGGTCCGAGGTCGGCGGCTCGGCGCCGACCTCGTAGCGGTCGACCGCCAGAGCGAACACTCGCAGCCCGGTTCCGACCCGATCCCCCTCGGCCCCCTCTCGAATCAGCCGGGAGCGCAGCAGGGTCAGGAAGTGCTGGTGGGTGAAGGAGACCTCGAGCCCGACCAGGACGATGATCCAGGACAAGTAGAGCCAGATCAGGAAGATCGGTCCGACGGCCAGAGAGCCGTACAGGGTGGAGGCCCGGATCGACTGGCCGACCGAGCCGGCGAAGAGGTTCTTGGCGAGCTCGAAGAGAACCGCCGAGGTCGCGGCACCGATCGCGGCGCTCTTCAACCGGACCCGAGTGTAGGGCACCACCAGGAAGGCGAGCAGGAAGGCGAGGAAGACAAGGACCAGCGGGAACAGCCGGGCAGTCTGCAGGGTGAGCCAGCCAATGTCGACGGCGACGTCCCGCAGGAGCAGCGCCTCCACCTGAGCCGAGATCGAGATGCTGGCGCCGACACCCAGGGCGCCCACTACCAGGACCGCGGTGTAGGCGGTGATCTTGTTGACCAGCCGGCGGCGGCTGGCAACGTGGTAGATGTCGTTGAAGCTCTTCTCGACGCTGTCGAGCAGGAGAATGGAGGTCAGCAGCAGGAAGGCGAAGCCGAGAAAGCCGAGACGGGCCGCGTTGCCGGTGAACTGGTCGAGCAGCGCCGCGATGTCGTCGTGCTGGGCGGGCAGGAAGATGGAGAACAGAAAAACCTGGACCTTCAGCTTGAGTTCGTCCAGGGCGCCGAAAGCCGACAGCAGGGCGAGGACCACCGCGACCAGGGGCACCACCGCCAGCAGTGACGAGTAGGCGAGACCGGACGCCCGGATGACGACCTTGTCGCGCCCGATCTGCTCGCCGAGCGCGACCAGGAACTGCCCCAGCCGGATGAGGACCCGCTGCCCACGCAGCGGAGTGGTGGGGTCGATCCGCGCGATGTGGTTCACCAGCCCCACGCGGCCTCCGTGTCGAAGATTCTCGGCAGAGTATACCGGCCCGGAACCTCGACCGGTGCGGCGACGACGCTGGCGCTAGAACGGGAAGCCCAGGTAAACCCGGAACGAGCGATGATCCGGCCCGAGACGGACCCCGGTGCCGTACCAGGACGGCAGACTGACCAGCCAGAGCTTCGGCCGCCCGCGAACCTCGAACGACGCGCCGACCTCGACGTGCCAGTCGGCGCCAGAGACCAGCCCACCCTGGTCGACGAGCTCCGCCGGGTTCAGGTAGAGACGGGGGAACACGAACAGACCCGCAACAGCCGGCTCGCCCATGACGTCGAACCACAGCGGCCAGCTGAAACCGGCCCCGAGGTCGAGGAACGCCACGTCGTCGACCCGCCGACCGTCCTCGTCGAGCACCGTGGTGAACTCGGCGCGGCCGCCCGCGAGCAGCCGCCAGTGGTCGAGATCCCAGGACGCGCCGAAACGGGTGCCCAGGGATGCCCGCCAGCGGTATCCGTCGACGTCGAGGGCCTGGATACCTCCCAACTGCCCGTAGGGACGGACAAGCCACCGCTCTCCCACCGGCACGATCAGCTCGACGCCCGGGACCACGGTCAGGGTTCGCAAGCTGGCGACGATGTCCTCGCCGTCCACGTCAACGAACTGAACGGCGTTCCAGGCGAAGAGGACCGACATCCGCAACCGGTACCCGATCCGTCCGTCCTTCGGCGCCTTCAGGGTGACGGACATCGGGACCTCGACGATGGTCGACTCGGTGCTGGTCTCGGGAGAGCCCTCGATCGCGGACAGAATCGAGCCGAACGACGCCGGCGCCGCCGTGCCACCGCCCTCGGCCGCACCGGCGTGGGCTGCGGCGACGACGGCGAACGCGGCCAGCACGACTGCCAGCCGGCTCGCCAGGCAGCCGCGGCAACCGCCTCCCCGCGACGAAACCGCCGACCTCGCCATGACCGCGCCAGTATGACTTAGTACTCCTCGCCACAAGTACGGTCACGCACCGCATCTTCGGCCCGACTTCAACCCCGAAATCGACGCCCCGTTCAGAATGCACCAGCCGGGCGGCGGCCATGGTTCGGCGGTGAGCGTGGCGCCCAGCCCGACCTCAGCCCCCTGACGCCGCCGGCAGTGGGGCGCCGACGTGGTCGCCCCAGACCAGACGCTCAGGGTCGTACCCGGCCTCCCGGAGGCGCGCCAGGATCCCGTCGAGCTCGGCCCGGGGCAGCTCCGGGGTCCGCGACAGGATCCACAGGTACCTCCGCCGGCCCTCGCCGACCACCGCCCAGCGGTAGTCGGGGTCGAGATCGAGGATCCAGTAGTCCGCCCAGAACGGCCCGAAGAAGCTGACCTCGAGCCTGGCGTTGGTCGCTGGATCCGCCACCCGGGCGCGGCCGGTCACCTGCTGAGTTCGCTCCGGGTCGCCGATCCGGGTGCAGGTGTTGACCACCTTGATCAGCCCGTCCTCGCGGCGCGAGTACTCGGCCATCGAGGCCGCACACTTGCGCTGGAACCACATCGGGTAACGAGCGATCTCGTACCAGCGTCCGAGATACCGCTCCAGGTCGACGGACTCGACCGTGCGAACAGGACCGTCGGCGGCCGCAGCCAACCATGGAACGAGCAACAGCACGCCGATCAGGCCCAGCCGCATAAGCGCTTCAACGCCGCCGTCTCGACGTCGAATTCCCGGCAGGGCGCGCAGGATCCTCTTGGGCGCGGATCTGCTGGGCTCCGTACCCGGGAGTGGCCCGGGCGGCTCTGCCGCCGTCGTCGACTGCCGGTCAGCGGGGTGGTGGCCGGGTCGGCGCGGCGATGTCGTTCTTCCTGGTAGGCGCGTCGCCCGCGCCGCGCCACTTCCGAGGAGACCCCCATGAGCCGACGTCGTGACATGCTCCTGATCGCAGCCTGCTGGGTCCTCGCCGCCGTCCCCGCAGCAGCCCAGAACCTGCTCGTCAACCACTCCTTCGACGCCGACGTCGACGGCTGGCTGGTCAGCTCCAGCGACATCACCCTTGCCTGGCGCGGCGACGCCGGCGCCGACCTCGGCGGCGG
>CAZKKP010000082.1:0-9791 GCA_964553295.1 uncultured Thermoanaerobaculia bacterium
GAAGCCACCCGGTCCTCGTCACCGGCGAGCAGCGCCTCCCTCACCTCGCGGGCGGCCTTCGCGATCCGGTCGAAGGCCGTGATCACCGCCAAGTCGCCGTCGAGGCGCCGGCGCACGACACGCCAGTTGACCATGCCCGAGTGGTGGGTGATGCCGGTGAAGAACACCGTCAGGTGCTCGGCCAGCCACCTGCGGTCCACCGCCAGCTCCTCGACCGTCTCGCCTCCGGGCGCCAGGTGAACCGCCAGAGCGCCGCCCCGGACCGCTGCCCAGTGGTCCTGGGTACCCGTGGGCACGCCGAGGATCCGAGCCTCGAGGTCGCGCACGAGGGAAACGACGGCTGTGCCCGTGAGGGGCTGGCCGAGCAACGAGAACAACGCGGTCGCCAGCGCCACACCGTAGGCCGAGGAGCCGCCGAGGCCGGAGCCCAGGGGCGCCTGGTTTTCGACCTCCACCCGGACCCCGCCCTCCGGAGCGAGGGCGAAGACCACCGCCGCGGTGAGGTCTCGCCCGGCGTCCGCCGCCGCCAACGTCCGCACCGGGGCGCCAGTGACCAGGTGCTCGACGGCCCCCGGCTCGACGCCGCCAGCGGTGACCCTCAGCCGGACCTCGACGGGAATCGCGAGGTTGACGGTGAGAGCGCCCGGGTGGAGAACCCCCAGGGGCCAGATGTCGAGAGTCCCGCCGGCGAGATCGGCGCGGCACGGCGCCGACACGGTGACCACGGTCGGGCTGGGGCTCAGCACCGGGCGCCCGTCGGCGGCTCGTCCCCCGCAAGCAAGACCACCACCGCCAGGGCATGGCCGAGGTAGCGCCCGAGGTACTCTCCTTCGAGCGGGGCGGTGGGTGGCGACGAGATGGTCATCGGGTTGACCCACCGACCCTGGTGCTTCACCCGGTAGTCGAGGTGCGGCCCGGTCGAGAGCCCGGTCGAGCCGACGAAACCGATCACCTCCCCCTGGGCCACTCTTCGGCCGGGTCGCATCCCGCTCGCGAAGCGGCTCAGGTGGAGGTAGCTGGTCTCGTAGCCGTTCGGGTGGCGGACAGTGACCATGCGCCCGGCGCCGCCGCTCGTGCCGGCGAAGCTCACCACCCCGTCGGAGGTGACCATGACCGGCGTGCCGACCGGCGCGCCGTAGTCCACCCCGTAGTGCGGCATGGAGCGCTTCAGCACCGGGTGGAAACGGTTCATGCTGAAGCGCGAGGTCACCCGGCTGAACTTCAGCGGCGAGCGCAGGAACTGCTTGCGCAGCGGCCGCCCCTCGGGGTCGTAGTAACCGAGGCGACCGCCAGCGTCCGGGTAGACGACCGCGTCCAGGGTCCGGTCGCGGTTGACGAAGCGGGCCGCGAAGACGGTCCCCCAGCGATAGTGGGCGCCGTCGACCAGCTCCTGGTCGACCACCACCACGAACCGGTCTCCCTGCCGCAGATCACGCAGGAAGTCGACGTCCCACTGGAAGACCTGCGCCAGGGACACGGCCAGCTCCGGGTTGCCGCCGGCCCGGTCGACGGCCTCGAAGAGGCTCGAGCTGACCGTCCCCTCGAGGCGCACCAGCTCCCGCACGAGCGGACGCTCGTCCCGGCTCACCTCGATCCCGTCTCCGTCCCGGCGCAGCACCAGGCGGGTGCGCAGGTCCAGGCTGACGTGCAGCTCCTCGAGGACCCCACCGGCGCCCCGGAAACCGTCAAAACCGGTTCCCGGGCGAAGCCGCCGCGGGTCGATCTCGCTCATCAGGGCGTCCCGCCACGGGAGCCAGTCCCGGTCGGCCAGCCGTCGGCAGACGCTCTCGAGGGTGTCGCCGGCGGCGACTCGGAGATGCTCCGGAGCTCTGACGGGTGTGATCGGCTCGACCACGATCCGGGTCGCGGCGTCGCTCTCCTCGACGGCCGGCGAGCTGCAGGCCGACACACCGAGCAGCGCCGCCAGCAGCGCCGCCCCCAGGAGCCCCACCCGCCACACCACAGTCACGATCGACCCTTGCCCCACGAGGCGAGAGCCTCGGCGGTCGGTTCGAGCCGAGCCGCCACCTCGCCACGCCGGTCGACGACCACGAGGGACGGCACCTTGATCACCCTGAGCTCCTTGAGCAACGCGCCGTGGCGATCGTGCAACCATCGGCCGCGGTATGCGGCGAGACCGCTGCGGGCGTCCTCGACGGGTTCCTGCACCACGAGCACGACCAGCTGCAGGCCATGCTCCGCAGCCGCCGCATCGATCCTGTCGATCCCGGCGACGGCATCCCCCGCCCGGGGCGCCCACGACGCCCAGACCAGGAGCGCCACCTCGCCCTGAGGGGCCCGCCACTCGGTCCACCCGACCGGCTCGCGACCATCCTCAAGCAGCACTACCTCGGCGGCGGCGCCGGTGGTGGCCGCGAGCAACAGCCCGGCGAAGGCGCCCAGGACACGTCTTCCCTCCGCCATCTCGCCGGTGAGTATAGCCTCGAACCCGGGCACGTGCTCCACCGTCGCGAACCGGCAGCGAGCCCGGAGGCTCGACGCCGGGCCGCGAACAGGTCGATTGCCGAACTGCGGCATGGTCGGTACACTGCGGCGAGGAGCTCCGATGCACACCAGCTCGACGACCTCGGCGGCTCGATTCGACAGCGACGTGGCCATCGTCGGATCCGGCTTCGGCGGCTCGGTCGCCGCCCTCCGCCTGGCCGAGAAGGGACACCGCGTCACCGTCTTCGAGAAGGGCAAGCGGTGGCGGCCCGAGGACCTGCCGAGCACCAACTGGGACCTGCGGCGCAGCTTCTGGTTCCCCTGGGTCGGCTGCTACGGCACCTGGGGCCTCCACCTGCTGCGCGAGGCTCTGATCCTGCACGGCATCGGCGTCGGCGGCGGCAGCCTGCTGTACGCCTGCACCCTGTTCGAGCCGCCGGACTCGGTCTGGGACGACCCCCAGTGGAAGGGGCTCGAGGACTGGCGTGCGGTCATGCCCGAGCACTACCGCACGGCCCGACAGATGCTCGGCGCCGCCGCCAACACCCGCTTCGGCCCGCCCGACGAGGCCCTGCGGCGGGCGGCCGAGCGCCGCGGGCTCGGCGCCACGTTCCGGCCCACCGACCTCAGCATCTACTTCGGCGACCCCGAGCAGGAGACGCCGGACCCGTTCTTCGACGGGCGCGGCCCGGCCCGCAGGGGCTGCACCTACTGCGGCGCCTGCATGGTCGGCTGCCGCCACGGCGCCAAGAACACCCTGGACAAGAACTACCTGTACCTGGCCGAGCAGGGCGGCGCCCGGGTGCTGCCGGAGACCGAGATCGAGCTCGTCGAGCCACTCCCGGACGGCGGCTACCGGCTGCACTGGCGGCGGTCGACCAGCCGACTGTTCCCCGAGCGAGGCGCCAGCACCGCCGAGCGCGTGGTGGTCTCGGCCGGGGTGCTGGGCAGCGTCGGCCTGCTCATGGAATGCAAGGACCGCGGCGCGCTGCCCCGAATCTCCGACCGGCTCGGCAGCTACGTGCGGACCAACTCCGAGGCCCTGCTCGGGGTCTCCTCGCGCCGCCACCGTGACCTCTGGGAGGGGGTTGCCATCGCCGCCAAGGTCGAAATCGACGCGGTCACCCACATGGAGGCGGTCCGCTTCCCCAAGGGCTCCGACGTCATGCTCGCCCTCGGGACCCTGCTCACCGACGGCGGTCCGGGAATCCCCCGTCCGCTGCGCTGGGCCGGCAACGCCCTGCGTCATCCGATCCAGTTCCTTCGCGTCACCCGGCCCTGGGGCAAGGCCGCCGAGTCGGTGGTGCTCATGGCAATGCAGACCGCCGACAACCACACCCGGCTGGTCCGCAAGCGACAGCCGCTGTGGCCGTTCACCCGAGCGCTGACGTCGCAGCCCGAGCCGGGCAGCCCGGGCATTCCGTCCTACATTCCGGTCGCCAACGAGGTCGCCCGCGAGGTCGCCGCCGAGCTCGACGGCATTCCCCAGAACAGCCTCAACGAGGTGCTGCTCGACACCGGCTCGACCGCCCACATCCTCGGCGGCTGCGCCATCGCCACCGGCCCGGAACGGGGCGTCGTGGACTCCCGCGGCGAGGTCTTCGGCCATCCCGGCCTGTATGTGATCGACGGCTCGATCATCGGCGCCAACCTCGGCGTCAACCCGTCGCTGACCATCACCGCCCTGTCCGAGCACGTCGCCAGCCGGATGCCGTAGGGCACGGCTACGCCTCCGTTTTCGCTCGATCGGGCAAACCAAATCTGTGGCACAGTTGGGCGCGGCTCTGCCCAACCCATTCTTGCGCGGGCCCTAACGTCAGAGACCCACGTAGAATGCCCGAGTGGGCTCTGACGAAGGCGCCGGAAGTCGCGACGAGACCGTCACCGGCACGGTCGAGCGGATCGTCTTCGTCAGCGACGACGGTGGCTGGTCGGTGCTCCGCCTGCGCTCGCCTCGCGGCGGCGTCTTCACCGCGGTCGGCCCGTTGATCGGGGCACGGGAGGGGGACGAGCTGCGGCTCACCGGCCGCTGGGAGAACCACGCCCGCTTCGGGGAGCGCTTCCAGGTCGAGGTGTACCTGCCGGTGCTGCCGACGACTCTCGACGGCCTCAGGCGCTACCTGGCCTCGGGTCGGGTGCGCGGGCTCGGCCCGGCGACCGCCTCCCGGATGGTCGACCACTTCGGCCTCGAGGCCCTGTCCGTGCTCGACCACGAGCCCGAGCGGCTCATGGAGGTTCACGGCATCGGCCCCCGCTTGACGGCACGAATCCGTGAGTCCTGGCGCCAGCAGCGGGGCGTCCAGCAGGTGATGATCTTCCTCGCCGGTCACGGCGTCGCCCCCGGGGTCGCCAACCGCGCCTATCGCCGCTTCGGTGCGGCGACCCTGGACGTCCTCCGGGAGAACCCCTATCGCCTGGCCGAGGAGGTGCACGGCGTCGGCTTTCTCACCGCCGACCGCATCGCCCGAGGCCTCGGGCTCGCCGCCGACGCCCCCGAACGGCTCCAGGCCGGTCTCGCCTACAGCCTCGACCGGGCCGCTCTGGACGGACACGTCTTCGTGCCCCGTGCCAGCCTGCTCGACGCCGCGCGGGGCCTGCTCGAGCTCGAGCCTGACCGGAAGGAGACCCTCGCCGCCGCCCTCGACGCCCTGATCGCCCGGGGCTCGGCACGGCAGAGGTCCGAGACCGACAAGGGATCGCTCGTGCTGCTGCCCCGGCTCGACGCCGCCGAGGCCGCGGTCGCGGCCCGAGTGCGGGAGATGCTCGCCGAGCAGACGGCGCCCGCCGGCGGCCGCATCCCACCCGAGATCGACGCCTTCGAGCGCCGTGCCGGCCTCGAGCTGGCGCCGTTGCAGCGCGCCGCCGTCGAGACCGCGTTGGGCGCCGCCCTGACCGTGGTCACCGGCGGCCCGGGCACGGGCAAGACGACCCTCGTGCGCTGCCTGGTCGAGCTCGCCCACCGGGCCGGCGGGGAGATCCTGCTCGCCGCCCCGACCGGTCGGGCGGCGAAACGGCTCGGCGAGGCCACCGCCCATGGCGCCCGCACCCTGCACCGGCTGCTCGAGTTCAACCCCAAGACCGGCGAGTTCGGGCGCAACCGGCACCATGCGCTCGAAGCCGACCTCGTGGTGGTCGACGAGGCCTCGATGCTCGACGTCGAGCTCGCCGCCCGGCTGTTCGAGGCGGTGCCGCCGGGAACGCGACTGGTGCTCGTGGGCGACGCCGACCAGCTCCCCTCGGTCGGTCCCGGCAACGTGCTCGGCGACCTGATCGCCAGCGCCCGACTGGCGGTCATCCGGCTCGACCGGATCTTTCGCCAGGCCGAGCAGAGCCTGATCGTCCGCAACGCCCACCGCATCAACCGTGGCGAGATGCCCCTCGAGCACACCGGCGGGGAGCTGGGCGACTTCTACTTCGTGCCCCGCGACGACCCCGAAGCCGCCGCCCGACTGGCGGTCGAGATGGCAAGCCGGCGGATTCCCGACCGCTTCGGACTCGACCCGGTGCTCGAGGTGCAGGTGCTGTCGCCGATGCACCGCGGCGAGCTCGGAGTCGGGGCGCTCAACGAGGCACTGCGCGAGATGCTCACCCCGGCCGGGCCAGAGCTGCGCCTCGGCGCCCGCTCATTCCGACCGGGCGACAAGGTCATGCAGGTGCGCAACAACTACGACCTGGACATCTTCAACGGCGACATCGGTCGGGTGGTCGCCGTCGACCCCGAGGAGCGCGAGCTGACCGCTCTCTTCGACGACCGCCCCCTGCTCCTCTCCGACGACGACCTCGACGACCTCGTCCCGGCCTACGCCTGCACCATCCACAAGGCGCAGGGCAGCGAGTACCCGGCAGTGGTGGTCGTGCTCCACCACCAGCACCACATCATGCTCGAGCGCAACCTGCTCTATACGGCCGTCACCCGCGGCCGGCGCCTGGTGGTGGTCATCGGCAGTCGCCGCGCCCTGCGCCGCGCCGTGACCACCGCCACCGTCCGCCAGCGCAACACCCTGCTCGCCGCCCGGATCACCGCCGACCGCTGAAGCCACCGCGGCAGAGGAGCGGGCCCGAGACGCAGGCGCCCGGAGTCAGCCTCGAGGAAGCGGCAGGAGGGCGCCGCCGGAGACAGGAAGGTCGACGCCCGTGAGGTGACGGCCGGTGGCGTCGTCGGCGAGGAACAGCACCGCCGCCGCGACGTCCTCAGGCGCCGCGATGCGGGCCAGCGGCACCGAGCCGAGGATCCTCGCCTCGCGCCCGGGGGCCGCCAGAGCCGACTCGGCCATCGGCGTCCGCACCCAGCCCGGCGACACCAGGTTGACCCGGACCGCGGGGGCCAGCTCCTGACCGAGGGACTGCACCAGCCCCCACAGCGCCGCCTTGGCGCCGGCATAGTGGCTGTGGCCGGGCTCGCCCCGCTGGCCGGCGGTGGAGCCGACGAGCACCACCGAGCCACGGGTCATCCGCCGGGCCGCTTCACGGAGGAGGTAGTAGGCCGAGAAGGTGTTGACCCGGAACATCTCCTCCAGGGTCGCCGCGGTCAGCTCGCGGATCGCGCCGTCGTTCCAGATGCCCGCCGAGTGGACCAGCACGTCCGGCGGTCCGGGGCAGGCCGCGGCCGTCGCAACGCACCCGGCCTCGGTGCCGAGATCGGCGGCAACCGGCACGACCCGGGCGCCGTGCTCGGCCCGGAGTGCCTCGACCGGGCCCGATTGGGTCCGGTACTGGGCGATGACGGTCGCTCCTGCCGCGAGAAACCGGCGGGCACAAGCCAGACCGATCCCCGACGAGGCGCCGGTGACGATCACGAAGTGACCAGAAAAACCCACGACCGCCTCCGATTCCCCAGGTCATTCGCCCCGGCGGCGCAGCACCGCGCGAACCGGCGCCGCCTCGACGCCGACCAGGGCGAGCGGCAGCGCGATCAGCTCGTAGCGGCCGGGCTCGACGGCGCCGAGCCACAGGCCCTCGATCCAGGTCATGCCCAGCCCCGCCAGGCGCAGGTGGACCTCGTGCGTCGTTGACTCGAAGGGATCCACCGACGGCGTGTCAATACCGACGGTGACGACTCCGAGCCCGTGGAGCCGCTCCACGAGCTCGACCGACAGGGCCGCGAAGCCCGGGCCGACCGGCTCGCCCAGCGGCCAGCTGTCCGTGCGCAGCAGCAGCCGAGGGGCGCCGGGCCGCCACCCGCGGGGCAACGCGTCGACCGGGATCGCTCCCCGCGCCCCGTCGAGGCGCAGCACGTCGGCCGGGCCCACCAGACGGTCGAGCGCCACCCGCTCGACCGGGGCTCCTGACGGGTCGAAGTGCAGAGGGGCGTCGATGTGGGTCCCGAGATGGCAGGTGCCGGAGAACCACGACATCCGGGTCGATTCGTCGACCATGGTGCCGAGCTCCAGGCAGCGGTCGCCGGGCCACACCGGAATGGCGGCCGTCAGCGGCCGGCTGACGTCGACCAGGCTCTCGCCGCCCGGCTCAGCGCCGACCATCGGAGGTCTCCTCGTCGGCCAGGGCCTGGAGCTCGCCAGAGGACCGGATGTGCCGCCGCACCAGCTCGATGAACGCGTGCTGGTCGGTGATCGGCTTGGACACGTAGTCGTTGGCGCCGGAGGAGAACAGCAGCCGCTCGCGGTCGCCCTGCATGGCGTGCGCGGTCAAGAGGATCACCGGCAGGTCACGGCAACCGGGCAGGTCGCGCAGCCGGCGGGTCAGCTCGAGGCCGTCCACCTTCACGCCGGCGACGCTCGTGTCGCGCAGCGAGACGTCCATCAGGACCGCCGCGAGACCACTCCCTCGCACCGTCTCGAGCACCCGGTCGCCGTCGTCGGTGTGCACCACATCGAAGCTCCCGAGACGCGACAGGATGAACTCGATGAGCACCGCGTTGGCGGGGTCGTCCTCAACCACCAGCACACGCTCCGCCATCTCCCCGCTCCTCCCCATCGGGCCACGCCCGCGCGGGCGCCAGTGTACCCCCTGACCACCGCCGTCGGCCACCGTCGCGCTCCAGCGTCCTGTTCCTCGGTGCCACTCCCGGCTCACGAGTCCCGCGTTCTTGACTACACTGCTTCACACGAAGACACGGTCGACAGGCCGGCTGTCGGCTTGCGGGTCCGCCTGGGTTGGGCTAGTCTCGGGGACGGGAGACGTCACGATGGCCCTGCTGAAGCCGCGGCGCCGCTCAAGGACCCTGCCGCAGTACCGCACTTTGTCCTGCCCGGTCAACGGTCACCAGGTGTCCTGGTGCCGCCAGCTCTGCACGCCGGTGGCCGGTGTCGGCCTGTGCGGCCGGCCCGCGCCCCACGGCCTGCTCGGCCGGACCCAGCTCGCCATTGCCGCCTACCTGGCCAGCACGAGCGCGCCCTGACCCCTGACGGATCCGTTCTGCTACCGTGACCGAGTGAGCGGGGGCTTCTCTCGGAGCGTGTGGGCGGCGGCGGCGGCCAGGGGCGTGGCATTGCCCGACGCCCACCACCCCGAACCCCTCGCCGGCCTCGACTACGCTCTCGAACTCGAGCTCAAGACCGTCGCGCTGCAGGCGTTCTGGTCAACCTACCAGCTGCCGCTGCGCCCCGAGCCGGTGGTGGCGGCGGTGCGGCCGCGAGGCTACCGGACGACCACTAAACGGCGGGCGATGGCGGGTCGAGGCGGCCTACCGGTGCTCGCCTTCACCGGCGCACCGGCGCCTCGTTCGGGCGCCGCCGCCTCGCTGCTCGACGAGCCGAGCCACGTCGCCGTCCACCAGGCCGCCGCGAGGGTCCTCTCCCGTGCCGGCCTCCGGCCACTGGCTGCGGCGCTCAACCACCTGGTGGTGCGGGGCGCCCCGGGCGCCCTGACGGTCATCCTCAACGTCAGGATCTTCGACGCCGCCGTCATCCGGCACTCCCGGCGTCTCGCCGACGAGCTTGCAGCAGCCGACCTCGGCGTGGGTGCGGCACACCTCTACCTCGACCCCACGAGCTCCGACTACTACCTCGAGGCGCGTCGTCCGGCAGCAGCGGTCACCATGAAGAGGCTCTTCGGCCCGGACTGGCTGCAGGTCTCACTCGACGAGGTGCGACTGCGCTTTCCGGCGACCGTGTTCTCCCAGGTCAACGACGCGATGCTGCCGACCCTGGTCGGCGCTGCCAGCGACCTGCTGCGGCCGGCGGCTGACGATGTCCTGCTCGACCTGTACTGCGGCTACGGGCTGTTCGCCCTGACGGTCGGGGCGCCCGCGGCCGAGGTCGTCGGCATCGACAGCGACGGACCGACGATCGAGGCGGCCCGGCGCAACGCCGAGCGCCTCGGTTCGGGTGACCGCGCCGTCTTCCACGCCGGGAGGATCGACCCGGCATTCCTGGGGCGCCGCCTGA
>CAZKKP010000082.1:9801-11582 GCA_964553295.1 uncultured Thermoanaerobaculia bacterium
GAGCTGGTGCTGCTCGACCCGCCGCGCCAGGGCACCGCCGCCGGGGTGGCCGCCGCCCTGGCCCAGCGCAAACCGGCGCGGGTGCTGCACCTGGCCTGCAGCGCCGACGAGATCCCCCGCGAGCTCGCGGCCTGGAACGAGGCCGGGATGACCCTGGCCCGCGCCCTACCCCTCGATCTGTTCCCAGGCACCGCCAACCTCGAGACCCTGCTCCTCCTGACGCCGGCCGGTAGCCGCGGACGGCGTGGGTGAAGACCACGTGGCCTCGCTGATCGACGCCCAGGCTCTCGGCGTGTCCTACGGCGCCCGGACGCTGTTCGAGGGTCTGGACCTGACCGTCGAGGACGGCGACCGCATCGGCGTCATCGGCCCCAATGGCGCCGGCAAGACGACACTGTTGCGGATCCTTGCCGGCGAGCTGGAGCCCGACCATGGCCGGGTCATCCGACGACGGCGGCTCCGAGTCGCGACCGTGCCTCAGGAGGAGCGCTTCGAGCCCACCGCGACGGTGACCGAGATCGCTGCCCGGGCGGCCCTCGAAGCAACCGATCCCGACCTCGTCGAGGACGACACCGAGCGCCTGGTGCGGGTGCGCATCGTGCTCGACCGTGTCGGTTTCTCCGACCCCGAGCAGCCGGCGGGGGAGCTCTCCGGCGGCTGGCGCAAGCGACTCGCGGTGGCCACAGCCCTCGCCCGCGACCCGGAGCTGCTGCTCCTGGACGAGCCGACCAACCACCTCGACCTCGACGGCATTCTCTGGCTGGAGAGGCTGCTCGCCGGCAGCCGGCTGAGCTACGCCGTGATCAGCCACGACCGCGCCTTCCTGCAGAACGTCTGCTCCCGGATGGTCGAGGTAGCGCCCCACTACCCCGGCGGTCTCTTCGCCGTCGAGGGCAGCTACCGCGACTTCCTCGTGAAGCGGGCAGCGTACCTCGAGGCCCGCGCACAGTACCGCTTGAGCCTCGCCAACCGGGTGCGACGCGAGCTCGAGTGGCTGAGCCGCGGCCCCAAGGCGCGGACCACCAAGGCACAGGCCCGGATCCAGCAGGCGGAGCGACTCGAGGAGGAGCTCGCCACCCTCGAGGAACAGCGGCCGGGTAGCCAGGTCGGGCTCGACCTGGTTGGCTCGGGCCGGCGCACCCGGCGGCTGCTCGTCGCCACCGGCCTCGCCGCCCGGATCGGAGACAGGACCCTCGTCGAGGCCCTCGACCTGCTGCTCGTCCCCGGTATGCGGCTCGGTCTGGTCGGCGCCAACGGCAGCGGCAAGAGCACTCTGCTTCGGGTGCTCGCGGGCGAACGCGAGCCCGATGCCGGCTCGATCCGCCGCGCCGAGCAACTGCGGGTGGTCTACTTCGACCAGGGCCGTGAGCAGCTCGACCCCAAAATCTCCCTGCGACTGGCGCTGGCCGGCCTCGCCGACACGGTGGTCTATCGCGACCGGGAGATCCACGTGCTGTCCTGGGCGCGGCGCTTCCTGTTCCGACCCGAACAGCTCGACCTGCCGGTGGGCGAGCTCTCCGGCGGCGAGCAGGCGCGGGTGCACATCGCCCGCATGATGCTGCGCCCCGCCGACCTGCTACTGCTCGACGAACCGACCAACGACCTCGACATCCCGACCCTGGAGGCCCTCGAGGACAGCCTGCTCGACTTCCCCGGCGCGGTCGTGCTGGTGACCCACGACCGGATGCTGCTCGACACGGTCACCACAGGCCTGCTCAGCCTCGACGGAGAGGGTCGAGCTTCCTTCTGGGCCGACAGCGAGCAGTGGCGGGCCGCCGTCC
>CAZKKP010000083.1:0-11540 GCA_964553295.1 uncultured Thermoanaerobaculia bacterium
TGGGGATACCGTCGCGCCGAGTCGGGGACACAGAACACCGCGTGCGGCTCGAGCTCGCGCAGCTCCTCGGCCAGCGCGGGCTCGAGCTGCTGGGCCAACCACACCGAGCGGGGGCCACGGCTCAGGCGTCCGAGCAGCTCGGTCTCGGCGACGCCGAGCAGCGGCGCCGCGGCGTGTGCGAACAGCTCCGGGTACTGGAGGATATGGGTGTCCACCTGGATCGCCACCCGGTCCTGGGAGACCGCGAGCAGGTAGCCGTCCGCCGACCGGATGGCGCCCCTCGGGGCGGATACCGAGATCACGTCCTCGTGCTGTCGTCGCGCCCTCTCCGACCACCGGTCATGCTCGACGACGGTGACCTGGAACGCACGCAGGGCGACCACCAGGGCGGCCAGCAGGAGCACCGCCACCGCGACACGGACACGCCCGGCGATCATGGCGCCGCGCCCCCGGGCACGCCGAGCAGCAACGCCGGCGGCGCCAGGCCGAGGGCCGCGGCCTGGCTCGCCAGGCGCCGCGGCGAGCGCTGGCGCTCGAGCTCGACAACCAGCTCTCGGTGCCGGACCTCGAGCCTCTCCACCTCGGGCCTTAGCCGGAGCAGGTCGTAGTGCACCGAGGTGCTCTCGAGCCGCGGCCAGCCGACCAGGGCGAGCGTCGCCACCGCCAGAGAGGACACCACCAGCGCGCTGGACAGCACCCGGGGCCAGCGCCGGTCGCGCTCGGCGACGAGGAAGCGGTTGCTCGGCGGGGTGACCGACCCGTGCATCAGCCGGCCGCCTCCCGGATCACGGCCCGCAGTCGCGCCGACCGGGCGCGTGGGTTCATCGCGACCTCGTCGGCCTCGGGTCGGAGCGCGCCGCGCACCAGCTCGCGCACCAGCCGCTCGGGCCGGCAACGGCACTCCGGCAGGCCGGGCGGGCAGGCACAGCGCCCCTCAAGGCGGCGCAGGGTGTGCTTGACGAGGCGGTCCTCGAGAGAGTGGAAGGAGATGAACACCGCCCGACCGCCGATCGACAGGGCGCGCATCGCGGGCTCGACCAGCCGCTCGATCTGTCCGAGCTCGTCGTTGACCGCGATGCGCAGCGCCTGGAAGGTGCGGGTCGCCGGGTGGATCCGCTGACCGGCGGGATGGCCCAGCACCTGGCGGACGACGGCGGCGAGCTCACCGGTGGTGGTGACCGGACGCTCGCCGCGGCGGTTGACGATCGCCCGGGCGATGACCCGCGCCCTGCGCTCCTCGCCGTAGTCGCGCAGCACCGTCACCAGCTCCTCCAGTGAGGCCTTGGCGACCAGCTCGGCGGCCGTCCTCCCGCTGGCTCCCATGCGCATGTCGAGAGGCCCGTCGGCCTGGAAGGAGAAGCCCCTCGGCGCCGAGTCCAGCTGCAGCGACGAGCAGCCGAGATCGGCAAGCAGGGCGACCGGGGGCGGCGCGCACCGGGCAGCCAGGAGCTCCGGCAGCCGGTCGAAGGTCGACTCCACCAGCTCGACCCGGGCGCCGAACGACCCGAGCCGCTCGCCGGCCCGGGACAGCGCCGCCGGGTCACGATCCAGCCCGAGCAGCCGGAGGCCTGGCGCCGCCTGGAGCAGAGCCGCGGCGTGCCCGCCCAGCCCGACGGTGCAGTCCACGAGCAGGCCCGGGCCGGCCGGGGCGAGCAGCGCCACCACCTGGTCGCACATCACCGGAACGTGCTCGGAGGCCACTGGGCTCCTCCATCACAGCTCCAGCTGCGCGAGCTCTTCGAGCTCGTCCTCGCTGAGCGAGTCGGCCTTGAGGATCGCAGCGGCCCGGTCCCGCCGGGTGACGGCGAGGTGGTTGATCCGCCCCGAGACCACCACCTCGCCCTCGACCTCGACCATCTCCCTGAGCAGCGCCGGCACGGTGATCCGGCCGTGGTCGTCGACCTCCACCAGCTGGCCGTAGCTGATCCGCTCGACGAGCTTGAGCACCGCCGGTTTCATCGCCGGCTTGCTCAGCAGGCGCTCCTCGACGACCTCCCACACCGGCAGCGGATAGACCCGGAGCTCGTGGGGGAAGAAGGAGCAGACGTAGACCTCGCGCCCGTAGCCGGCCTCGAGCTGCTCGCGCAGGCGCGCCGGCAGCTTGACCCGCCCCTTGGCGTCGACAGTCGCTGGAAATCCGCCCCTGAACCTTTCCATCTACCCCTCAGAGGTCGGAAGTGGACGCGGTGAGCCCCCAATTTCCACTCTGGACCGCTTTAGACCACTTCTGACCACTCCATGATGAGGTCCCCCACTCGCCGTGTCAAGTGCGCCTGAGCCAACCACATGGCCTGTCATGACGACGTGCCCCGCTGGGAGCCGCCAATTTCCCTCCCGACCGCAATATGTAGTGGTGACCCTACCACATCTCCACAAGATGTGGGTCAAGTCCCGGGAGAGTATCCATGGCGGCAACCGTCTCCGTCCGGGAGCCTGTCGCGCTGGTGCAAGCCGATGTCGCATCCGTCCTTGATCCTGGCGTCGCCACGGCCCAGGTTGAGGAAGAGCGAACCAGATCAAGGAGGACAGCATGCACCGAAATCCGGATCGGACCCCACCGCCCTCGACCGCCCTCTGGAGAAACGTGGTCGCCGGGCTCGCGCTGCTGGCGCTCGCCCTGTCGGCCGCGCCCGCCGCAGCCCAGCTCAACCGCACGATGCACCAGGACGGCTGGATCCTCGCGGCGGCGCGGGCGCCGGGCCTGCAGGGCTCGATCTGGCGCACCGACCTGTGGATCCACACCGAGAGCGACTCCGGCGCCAGGGTCGAGCTCTACTTCTGCCGGTCCGGGCGCGACAACTCCGACCTCGAGGGCATCACCGTCACCCTGGAGTACCCGCGCAAGATTCTGTACGTCGAGGACGTCGTCGAGCACTTCCTCGGCGTCGGAGGCTCGAGCTGGGTCGGCGCCATCCACTACGTCGCCTCGGCCGACGTCCAGGTGTATGCGCGGGTCTACTCGATCTCGGCCGACGGCAGCCGATCCTACGGTCAGGTCGTCGAGGGGATCCCGACGGCAGACATGTCGCTGCCGGTCAACGACCCGGCCTACCCCGGCACCGACGAGGACCAGTGGATGTTCGCGATGAAGCACACCGCCGACAACCGCTACCGGGTGAACATCGGCGTGGTCAACCCGACCGCGGTCGAGAGCCCGGTCCACGTCAGCTTCTTCGACACCACCGGCAACTTCCCGGGAGGGCAGAATCACGGGCAGACAGTGACGGTGCCTCCCTACTCCATGATCCAGCTGACCGACCCCTTCTCCGGGGTGGCCGGCGGCGAGTGGCACGACTGCATCGCCCGCATCGAGGCGGACGCCGCCGGCAGCGGTGTGTTCGGCTACGCCTCGGTGGTCGACAACGCGACCAACGACGCCTACTTCGTGCGTGGGGTGAAGAGACAGCGGCCCACCCGCTGAAGAGGCGAGGGGGTGGCGCCGGAGGAAGCTCCGGTCGGCAACACCGCACCACGAGGGCCAGCCCGGATGGCTGGCCGGGGGTCGTCGCGGGACGCCTGAGGCGCCGCAGGCAGTAGAATGGTCCGATGACCGAGCTGACGGTCCGACGGGTCGGGGTGGCGGTGAAGACCTCGAGCCCGGAGGCGCTCGATCTCGGGCGGCAGCTGCTGACCGAGCTGGAGCGCCTCGGCCTCGATGTGGTGCTCGAGTCGTCCTGCGCCCGGCTGCTCGACGGCGGCGAGGGCGTGCCGCGCGCCGAGCTCGCCGCGGCCGTCGACCTCGTCGTCGTGCTCGGCGGCGACGGCACCCTGCTGTCGGTCACCCGCGGCGCGCTCGGCGACACCCCGGTCCTGGGCATCAACATGGGAACCCTCGGCTTCCTCACCGAGCACCGGCCCGAGCAGCTCTTCCCGATGCTCTACGCCACCATCGAGGGCCGCGTCGCCGTCGAGCGCCGCGAGCGCCTCGAGGTCAGCGTGCTGACCGCGGGCCGCGACCCGATCACCCGCTGCGTGCTCAACGACGCGGTGGTCAACAAGACCGCCATGGCCCGGATGCTGGTCCTGTCGGTCCACGTCAACGACCTGTATGTCAGCCGTTTCAAGGCCGACGGCCTGATCGTCGCGACGCCGACCGGCTCGACCGCCTACAACCTCTCCGCCGGCGGGCCGCTGCTGTATCCGACGCTGGAGGCGATCGTCGTCACGCCGATCTGCCCACACACCTTGACCAACCGGCCGATCGTGCTGGCTCTCGACTCGGTGGTGGAGGTCCGCCTGGAGAGCGTGTCCGAGGAGGTCTACCTGACCCTCGACGGCCAGCAGGGCTTTCCGCTGACCACCCGCGACCTGATCCGCATCCAGCGCTGCCCGGAGCCGGTCAACCTGATCATCGAGCCGAGCCGGTCCTACTTCCACGTCCTCCACCACAAGCTCAAATGGGGCGAACGAAGCGGCTGAGGTTCCGCCACCTCCGCAGGACGATGATCGCCCTGCTGGCGGCGGCGGCGCTCTTCGTGGTGCTGGCGCGGCTCACTCTCGGCGCCCTCCACAGCGAGCCGGCCCAGCGCCTGGCCCGGGCCTGGCTGGTCCGGGCCGCGGCCGCGGCAGGGGTCGAGCTCGAGGTGGCGGCGGTCCGCTGGGAGCTGCTCCCGCCGGGCCTGGTTCTCGAGCGGTGCCGGCTCGACGGCGCCGGCGTCGAGGTCGAGGTCCGGCGGCTCGAGGTCAGCCTCGCCAATCTGCGGCTTGCCCGGCGAACCCTCGAGTTCGACGCCGTCGCTGCCGACGGCGTCCGCATCCGAAGCACCGGGCTGCCCCGGCGCAGCGGCGCCGACCGGCCGCGCCTGCTGCGGCTCGCGGTGCGCCAGCTCGACCTGCGCGACGTGACCCTCGACGGCCGCCGCCTGGCCGACCGGGTCGACCTGCTGGTCACCGGCCTGGACGCGAGCTTCGTCGATCGCGAAGGTCCGCCGCGCGGATTCGTCAGCGCCCGGGGAATCCGACTGTCCGGACGCGGCTTCGAGCCGGTCGAGCTGCGGCTCCGCGCCCGGGTCGTGGTGGACGAAGGCATCGAGCTGCCCAGAATCGCGATCGACGCCTCGGGCGCCCGGGTCGAGGGCGTCGCCAGCCTGGCCAGGGACGGCCGGCTCACGGCCCGCCTCGCCGGCCGCGTCGACCTCGCCGAGCTCGACCGGGTGCTGCGGGCCCGCGCCAGCCTCGCCGGGACCGTCGAGTTCGAGGCGGACCTCGACAGCGCTGCCGACCCTCCCGTCTCGGTGCAGGTGCGCGGCGCCCACGTCGCAGCGGCAGGATTCTCCGTCGACGACCTTCAAGGACGACTCGAGCTCGGCCGGCACGGGTTGGTCGGAGCCCTCGAGCGCGCCACCTTTCACGGCGGCGAGGTCAGCGGCGGCTACCGTTTGACGCCGCTCGGCCCGCCCTACCACCACCAGGTCGAGGTCTCCGGCCGCGGCGTCGCTGTAGCCGGGATCCTGTCCGATCTCAAGGTCCCGGCCGCCGGGCTCGCCGGCTCGAGCCAGCTGGAGGTGGATCTCGACTGGGACGGCCGCGAGGTTGGCGGCGGACGGGGTCGCGGCGCCGCCGTGCTCACGCCGACCTCCGGCCCACTGCCGGTGGCGGGCCGCCTGTCCGTCGAGCTGCTCGCCGAGGGGTTGCTCCGCTTCCACTCCGAAGACCTCCGGATCGGCGGCTCGGAGGTCCGCTGGGAAGGGCCCCTGGTCGTCGGCGCCTGGGAGCCGGCGTGGGCGGTCCGGGCCGAGCCGGCGGTGCTCGAGGAGCTGGCGCCGCTGGTCAACGCCTGGGTCGGTCAGGAGGTCCTGCCGGCCGACCTGGTCGGCGCCGGCAGCCTCGCCGTCAGCCTCACCGGACCGTGGCGAGAGCTGGTGGTCAGCATCCTGCTCGACGCCCGCCCCCTGGCCTTCGCCGGTCTCGAGCTCGACCACGTCGTCGCCGAAGGCCTGATCAGCGGCTCGCGGCTCAGCCTCGGCCCGGTCCACTACCGGCTCGACGACGGCCACGGTGAGGTCGGCGGCAGCGTCGACTGGGGCAACGGCGAGGCGGTGTTCGACCTCGACCTGCGCGGCCATGGCCTTCAGCTGGCCCGGGCGGCGGGCTGGGCGGGCCTCGAGCAGCCGGTCACGGGCCGCTTCTCCTTCGCCGGCGGCCTGCGTGGCGCCCTCAAGGAGCTGCGCGGCTCCTGGGCCCTCGGCCTGGCCGACGTCGACCTCCTCGGCCAGCCCCTCGGCAGTGCAGCCGCGACGGTGTCCCTCGACGACGGGGTGTTCCGCACCCGCAGACTGGAGTTCGACAGTGGCCTCGCCGGCGACCTGTGGTGGAACGTCGGCGAGGTGGCGGTCGGCGGGGAGCTCGTCTGGCGGCGGATGCCGCTGGCCGTGCTCGGCGACCTCGCGGCGACCGCGATGGCCGACTGGGCCGACGTCCGAGCCGAGCTTCTCTGGCAACGCGGTCAACCCCTCCTCGGCCGGCTGCGGGCCGACGCCAAGGGCGCCCGCCTCGAGATCTCGAGCGAGCCCGGACAGCTTCGGCTCGAGGCCTCGATCGACGCCACCGCGGTCGCCCGGGCAACCCTCGAGCGGGCGCCAGACGGCGGCCTCCGGGGCGGCGGCGAGCTGTGGTTGGAGAGCGCGGCCGATCTGCTCGCCCGCCTCGCCCCGGCGTCGTCCGTGCCCCTGACCGGCAACGGAAGGCTCCGCTTCGAGGTGGAGGCGCCGGCTGAGGGCGGTCTCGTGGTCGCAGGACGCCTCGAGACCCTGGAGGTCGAGCTCGCCGAGCGCCCCGTCCGTCTGCTCGAGCCGGCGCGTTTCCGCTGGGACGACCACGGCCTCGCGGTAGAAGGTCTGTGGTTCGCCCACCACGACGACGAGATCTTCCTGCGCTGGACGATCGGCAGCGACGGCGCGGTGCGCGGCAACATGAGCGGCACCCTCGACGGGCTGCTGTTGCGCTTCCTGATCCCGGAGTGGGAGCCGGACGGTCGCGTCACCGGGGTCGTCGAGCTCCTCGGAACCGTCGCCTCGCCCCGCCTCGAGGGCATCGTCGAGGTCGCCGACGGCTCGTTCCGCGTCCCCGGGACGACGGCCATTCTCGGCGGTATCGACGGCACCGCGCTGCTGTCCTCCGACGAGGCGGTGCTCGAGGGCGTCGGCTTCCGCTTCATGCGCGGCCAGGCCCGGACGAGCGGGCGCATCATCCTCCGACAGGGCCGGGTCGAGCTCGCCCTGGACGGCGAGCTGTCCGGGCTCGAGTACCCGCTGTTCAACGGCTTCGTGCCCCGTCTCGCGGGCAGCTGGCGGCTCACCGGCCCGGTCGACGACCTCCTGCTGTCGGGCGACCTGCGGGTGGTGCGGGCCGACCTGCGGCGCAAGGACGACCTCGCCGCGATCCTCTTCGAGTGGCTGCTCGAGGAGGCTCCTCCTCCCGAGGAGGGCGGTCTCCGCCTCGACCTCTCGGTGGAGTCGGACCGCACCCTGGAGGCGGTCAACGCCTTCCTCAACCTCGAGGGTTCCTGCGCACTCCGCCTCGGCGGCACGACCGCCCGGCCGTCCGTGCTCGGCACGGTGTCCTTCGAGGAGGGTGGCGAGTTCACCCTCCAGGGTGTGCGCTACGAGCTCGACCGGGCGACGTTGACGTTCGCCGATCCCACCGGCATCGAGGTGCTGGTCGACGTCCAGGCCCGGACCTGGGTGCAGAGCCACCAGATCACCCTCAACCTCGCCGGCACGCCGAGCCGCCTCGTCCCGACCGTGGCCTCCGACCCGCCCCTGCCCCAGGACGACATCTTCGCCATGCTCGCGGTAGGTCGACGGGGCGCGGCTGCCGGCGGCGGCCTGATGGGGCTCGGGCTGGCCTCGAGCCTGCTCACCCGGGAGCTCAACCAGGAGCTCGAGCGACGCACCCAGCTGGTGCTGCCGGTCGACCAGGTCAGGGTCGACCCCTTCGCCGAGGCCTCGACCGGGAACCCTGCCGCGCGCATCACGGTGGTCAAGCAGCTCGACCCGCGCTGGACGGTGATGGTGCAGTCGAACCTCTCGGGCAACCGCGAGGAGGTCGTGGTGTCGCGCTGGTTCCTGGCGCCCGGGATCTTCGTCGAGGCGACGCGCGATCTCGACGGCTCCTACGCCCTCGACCTCAAGGTCCGACGGCGGTACTAGATGACCGGCTGGATCCTACTCCTCGCGATGGCCGCGACCTCGGCCGCGCCCGCTACGGAGCTCGACCTCGAGCTGCCGGTGGTGCAGGTCGAGGTCCTGCCCGAACGGGTCGACGGCGCCGCGGTCGCCAAGGTGCTCGGCATCGAGCCCGGGCGCCCTCTCGATCGGGCACGGCTGCGCCGCGGCCTGCAGGCGATGTACGCCGCCGAGGATGTCGAGCACGTGCGGGTCGAGGCGGAACCGACCGAAGGCGGCCTGCTGCTCCGGGTCCGAGTCCGGGCCCTGTCCCGGGCCTCGGCCCTGGTCGTCGAGGCGCCGACCCTGCTCTGGCGGCAGCGGGCGCGCCGCTGGTTCGACCTCGAGCCGGGGGACCCGGTGTCGGCGGCCCGGGTCGAGGCGGGCGTGCGCCGCGTCCGGCGCGAGGCCCGCCGCCGAGGTTTCCACGAAGCCACCGCCGAGGCCTGGCTCGACTACGACGCCGTCAGCGACACCGTTGCGGTGACCGTCGTGCTCGTCCCAGGCGAGGTCGAGCGGCTCGCCGGCGTGATCGTGGTCGGCCTGAGCGAGGACGAGGCGGCCGCGGTCACACCGGCGCCGCGGGAAGGCCGCCAGCTCACCGGGGCCGCCCGCGACCGCCTGGTGCGACGGGTCGAGGCGGCGGTGCGCCGGCTCGGCTACTGGGACGCCCGGGTCGACGTCGGCGACAGTCGGACGGGCCCCGGGGGGACGACGCTGACCCTCGGGGTCGATACCGGACCGCGCTACCGCCTCGATGTCGTCACCGCCGACCCGGGTGACGCCGAGCTGGTGCTCGACTCCTTCCCGGACCCCGGCGAGGAGGACCTGCACGGGGCGCAGACCGCAGCCCTGGCCGCCAGGGTCCAGGAGCGTCTGCAGGCCCGCGGTCGGCCCCTGGCGACGGTCTCGGTCGAGCTCGTCGCGACCCCTGTCGAGCGCACCGTGCGGATAACTGCAGACGCGGACCGACCGCGACGGATCACCGCGGTCGAGATTCCCGGTGCGGCCGCGATCCCGGAGGAGGAGCTGCAGGCCGTCGTTCGCGTCCGGCCGGGCCGGCTCGGCGGCTGGCGCGGCCAGCAGGTCACCGACCGGACGCTCGACACCGACCGCCGGCTGCTGCTCGCGCGCTACCGGCAGGCCGGCTTCGCCGACGTCGAGGTGCTGCCGGCGCGCCTGGAGGCGGACGGCGACGACGGCTTGCGGGTCGTGCTCCCGGTCGTCGAGGGGCCTCGCTGGACGATCGCTGAGGTCGCGACCGAGAGCTTCCCGGCCGAGCTCCTCGCCTCGCCTGCCGCGGTCGCCGCGACCAGCCTCGCGGCGGCAGCCTGGGTCCCGGCGGAGGTGGAGGAGCTGCGGCGGACGCTCGAGACGGAGCTGCTCGACCTCGGCTACCCCGAGGCGCGGGTGCAGATGGACACCGACAGCGCGACACCGGGCCAGGCTCGGATCCGTTTCGTGGCCGAACCCGGTCCCTGGGTGGTCATCGGCGAGGTCGTCATCGCGGGCCTCGAGCACACCTCGGAGTCGGTGGTCCGGGGTCGCCTGGAGCGCTCCCAGGTTTATCCCGGCGCCCCTCTGTCCCAGAGCGCCCTTCGCGAGGCCCAGCGTCGGCTGTACGAGCTCGGGCTGTTCCGACGGGTCGAGATCCTGCCCCTGCCCGGCCAGGCCCGACAGGACGAGCGCGGCCTTGTGGTCCGTCTCGAGGAGGGTGACCAGAAGTCCTACACCCTCGGCCTCGGTTGGGACACCGTCGATCGCTTCAGGGTGACCCTCGGCTGGTCCCACCTCAACCTCTTCGGCGGCGCCCATGCCCTGTCCGTCGAGGCCCGACTGTCGAGCCGCGAGCAGCGCTGGCAGGTGGGCCTGCGCGAGCCTCGGGTTCCCTGGGTCGACGTCCCGGGCTACCTGGTGGTCTACCGCACCGCCGAGGACTTCGCGACCTACTCGCAGCGCCGCCGCGGGCTGTGGTTCGAGGTCGGCGACCGCAACCAACGGCCGCTGCGGCCGTGGCTGCGCTACGAGTACCAGGTCCAGCAGCCGCAGGCCCCCGATGACGTGCTCTCGGAACTCGAGCGCAACCAGCAGGAGATCCGCATCGCCTCGCTGACGCCGACCCTCGAGCTGGACACCCGGGACGACCTGCTGCGGCCGGAACGGGGCCTCATCGCCGCCGCCTCCCTCGAGTACGCCTTCCCGATGTTCGCGGCCGACGCCGAGTTCCTCAAGCTCAACCTCGCCGGCTCCCACTACCGGCCGGTCGGCCGCGGGCTGGTTGCCGTCGGCCTCCGCCTCGGCGTCATCGAGCCCCTGGCAGAGGTCGGCGACGACCCGGCCAATCTGCAGCTTCCCCTCGGCGTCCGTTACTTCGCCGGAGGCCGAACCACACACCGCGCCTTCGCGACCGACCAGCTCGGCGTCCCCGGCCAGACACTGGACGAGAGCGGCCGCGCCATCGGCGGCACCGCCCAGCTGCTGCTCAACCTCGAGCTCGAGCGGCCGTTGTACCGGTTCCTCTCGGGCGTGCTCTTCGTCGACGCGGGCAACGTCTGGGCGGAGCCGGCCACCGTCGACCTCGACGAGGTGCGCTGGGGAGTCGGCGCCGGGCTCAGGGTCGACACCCCGGCCGGCCCCTTCCGCCTCGAGTACGGCCACAAGCTCGACCGCCGAGCCGGCGAGCCTTCAGGTCAGTGGTACCTGTCCTTCGGGGTGCCGTTCTGACCCACACGATCGAGACCGGGTCGCTGCCGTGCGTGCTAGCATGCGCCCATGTCCCCGCTCGCAGCCTGGCTGGCGCTCGCCGCCGGAATCCTGATGCTCGGCCTGGGCGCCGCCTGGCTGGTGGACGGCGCCTCGCGCCTGGCGCTGCGCCTCGGGGTTTCGCCAATGGTTGTCGGGCTGACCGTCGTCGGCTTCGGCACCTCGATGCCCGAGCTCTCGGTGTCGCTGCTCGCCGCCCTGTACGGCAGCGCCGCGCTCAGCCTGGGCAACGCGGTCGGCTCGAACCTCATGAACCTCCTGCTGGTCCTCGGCGTCGCCGCCGTGCTGCGGCCGATCCAGGTCGTCGGCGGCCGGCAGACGATGCGCCGCGACCTGGTCTTTGGGCTGGCGCCGGCACTGATCCTGGTGCCGGCGGCCTGGCACGGCGCCATCGGCCGCCCGGCCGCCTTCGCCCTGCTGCTGGTGTTCGCTGCCTTCCTCGCGACCTGCCTGCGCCAGGCCCGCCGTGAGGACGGGGCGCGGACCGTGGTCGCCGGGCATCCGGCCCGCCACCTCGCCGTGGCGGCGGTCGGCACCGGCGTGCTCGTCGCCGGCGCCGAGCTGCTCGTCCGGGGCGGCGTCGTGGTCGCCCGGGGCTTCGGCGTCAGCGAA
>CAZKKP010000084.1:0-8704 GCA_964553295.1 uncultured Thermoanaerobaculia bacterium
TTTCTCGGCGATCCCGATCAAGGCGACCCGCTGCCCGCAGTGCACCTCGGCGCTGTGATCGAGCTCGGACGCCTCGACGCGACGCGAGGTGACGTGACATCCTCGGCGCGCGGCGGCCGGTGGATGCCGAAACCGACGAGCCGCGCGAGAGGGTTGAGGATGACGGACCCTGGACGCGCCGCGCGCCCAGCCAGCCGCGGCGAGGAGATTGCCAACAGCGTCACGCACGGCGTCGGCGCCGCCCTGGCGATCGCCGGCCTGGCGGTGGTGACCTCCTTCGCCGCGGTCTACGGCACCGCCTGGCACGTGGTCAGCTGCAGCGTCTACGGCGCCACGCTGGTGCTGCTCTACCTCGCCTCGACCCTGTACCACAGCATCCAGAGCCCGCGCGCCAAGGAGGTGTTGCGGGTCCTCGACCACTCGGCGATCTTCCTGCTCATTGCGGCCACCTACACGCCCATCTGCCTGATTCCGCTGCGCGGCCCCTGGGGGTGGTCGCTGTTCGGCGTGATCTGGGGCCTCGCCGTCCTCGGCATCGTCTGCCGGGTGACCGTGCTGCGCAGGTACCCGTGGACCTCGGCGGTGGTCGGGCTGGTCATGGGCTGGGTGGTCGTGGTCGCGGCGCGACCCCTGCTCGACGCGATGGCCCCCGGCGGGCTGCTGCTGCTGCTGCTCGGCGGCCTCGCCTACACCGGCGGCGTGGCGTTCTACGCCTGGCAGCGCCTGCCCTACCACCACGCCATCTGGCACGGCTTCGTCCTGCTCGGGAGCATCCTCCACTTCCTCGCCATCCTCCTCTACGTGGTGCCAGTGCTGTCCTGAGCTTCCTGGCGGCCGGATTCGCTGCGCGAATCCGGGGTGTCGAGCCGATGGTCCGTGAGCTCTCCGGGGATGAGGCGGCGCAGGTTGGCCAGGAGGACGCCGCCGAGGATCATGGCGCCGCCGATGAGGATCTCGGCGGTCAGGGGCTCGTCCAGCCACAGCACCCCGGCCGCGACCGCGACCAGGGGGATGCCGTAGATCAGCGAGTTGGTGGTGGTGACGCCGAGCACCGCCAGGGCCCGATTCCACCACAGGTAGGCGACGGCCGAGCAGCCGACGCCGAGAAAAGCCACGGCGACCCAGCCGGTGGCCGAGAGCGGGGACAGGTCGCGGGTGGCCGCCTCGAGGGCCGCCGGCGGCAGCAAGGTGACGACCCCCCAGAGAATGGCCAGATTGGTCACCCGGGACACCGGGTGGCGATCGGCCAGGCGGCGCACCTGGAAGCTGTAGACCACCCACACCGCGACGGTGCACACCATCAGGAGATCGCCGAGGAGGGTCGCCCCGCCCTCGTCCGGCCCGGCGACGATGACCACGGTGCCGGCGAGGGCCAGCAGCAGGCCGGCGATGGTGCGGCCGGCGGGCAGGCGGCGCTCGAGGGCGGCCTCGGTGATCGCGGTCGCCAGCGGCGTGGTGGCGACGATGAGCGAGCCGTGGGAGGCGGTGGTCAGGGACAGGCCCCAGTTCTCGAAGGCGAAGGCCAGGGTCACCCCGGTGAAGCCGACCAGGAAGAAACCCCATCGGTCGGGGCCGCGCCAGGCGGCGCCGAGGTCGCGGCGGATCCACGGCGCGAGCACGGCGAGGGCGATCGCGAAGCGCACCAGGGCCAGGGTCATCGGCGGCAGCTCGGCCACCGCCACCCGCGTGGCCGGGAAGGACAGCCCCCAGATGACCACCACCCCGAGGCCGAGGGCCAGCGCGATCGGGCGGTCGTAGGAGCGGGCGGTCGTCGCCATGGCCGCGACATCCTACCGCCTCCGGTCGCGACCGGGTGGCCGCGGTCGTCTCGGGTATCCTGGCGTGACGTCGGAGGTGGGCGTGGAAGCTCGAATCGTGCTGCTCGCGGTTGTCGGGATCCTGCTGCTGGGCACGGTCTCGCCCGATGCCGCCGAGGATCCGTGGGAGGCGCGGACCCGGGCAGGGGAGTGGTACTTCGCCCGGGGCGACCTCGACCGGGCGGCGGTCGAGCTCCGCGCGGCCCTCGAGCTGGCGCAGCGACTGCCGCCCCGGGACTGGCGGCTGGAGATCAGCCTCGACAACCTGGCGCGGCTCCATGAGCACCGGATGGAGTGGGACCGCGCCCAGCCGCTCTACCTGCTGCTGCTGGCGGCGCTGGAGGAGCGGCTCGGGGAGGCACACGCGGCGCTGCTGGCGCCCCTGGAGGCGCTGGCCCGGGTCAGCCTGCGGGCCGGCGACGCGCCCACCGCCGAGGCCAGCCTCGAGCGCTATATCGCCCTTGCCGACGCCTCTGGCCAGGCGCCGCCGGAGTCCCTGTGGCGGGTGCTCAGCCTGCTCGCCCGGGTCAGGACCCTGGCCGAGCGCCACGGCGAGGCCCTCGAGCTGGAGCGAAGGGCGGTGGCGGTGCTCGACCGGGACCCGTCGACCGACCCTCTGACCCGGGCAGCGGAGCTCGAGACCCTGGTCCGGCTGGAGCTGACCGCCGGCGAGCCGGGGCGGGCGCCGGAGCTCATGGAAGCGGCGGCGGCGCTGCGCTTCGAGGCAGAGGAGCCGGCCTCGGTGGCGCCGGCCTACCTCGCCGCCGCCCAGGTGGCCCTCGGCGCCGGCGCCGGTGCGCAGGCCGACCTCTTCGCCCGGGCGGCGATGGCCGCCGGTGACGACCCCGCCCTCGAGCTGGCCGCCCTCGGGGTCCGGTCGGACGCCGCCTGGCTGCCCGTCCGCCGCACCGCGCCGTCGCCGGCGGATCTCTTCGCAGCAGCGCTGGGCGACCCGGGGGTCGTCGAAGCCCGGCAGCGGCTCGAGGCCGAGCTGGCGGCCGTCGAGGCGGCAGGGGCGCCGGATGCCGGCCGGCGGGCGGAGGTGCTCGGCCGCCTGGTGACGACATCGGCCCTGCTCGGCGACGCCGCCGCCGCAGCCGGCTGGCAGCGCCTGCGACCGGGCTACGACTCGGACCCGTCGCTCCGGGGAGAGCTGGTGGCGTTGCTCCGGGCGGCGGACCGGGACGCCGAGGCCGTGGTCGAGAACGCGGCGCTCATCGGCCTGCTGGAGTCGCGCTGGGGGCAGGACGATCCCCGCCTGGCGCCCGTTCTCGAGCGCCAGGCGACGCTGCTCGAGGAGCTCGGCCGCAAGAAGGAGGCCAGGGCCCTGCGCAAGCAGATCCGCAAGCTGTCCCGTGGTTGACGACGACGGCAGTCAGTCCAGGAAGCCCTTGTCGCGCATCCAGTCGTCGTTGTAGATGGTCGTGAGGTAGCGCGAGCCGGAGTCGCAGAACAGGGTCACGATCCGCGCCGGCCGGTCGAGGGAGCGGGCGAGCCTGCGCACCGCCCAGAGGGCGGCGCCGCTCGAGCCGCCGCACAGCATGGCCTCGCTGCGGGCGAGCTCGCGGGTCGCCAGAAAGGCCTCCCGGTCGCTCACCCGGTACATGTCGTCGATCAGCTCGAAACGCGGGCAGCCGATGATCTCCTCGTCGCCGAGGCCCTCGAGCAGGTACGGGCCCGGGCGGACCAGGCGGCCGGAGTGAAAGTGGTCGTAGAAGACCGAGCCTTCGGGGTCGACGGCGATCACCTTGATCGTCGGGTCCTGCTCCTTGAGATAGGAGGCGACGCCGCAGATGGTGCCGCCGGTGCCGATGCCGGCGACGAAGTAGTCGATGCGCCCGTCCATCTGCTGCCAGATCTCGGGGCCTGTGGTCAGGTAGTGGGCCTCGAGGTTCTCCCGGTTGTTGTGCTGGTCGGGGAAGTAGGCGCCGGGGGTCTCGGCCGCCAGCTGCCGCGCCTTCTTGTTGTAGCTCTCCGGGTGCTCGGGGGGCAGGGCGCCGTCGACCAGCACCAGCTCGACGCCGATCGCGCGCAGGCAGTCGAGCTTGGCCGGCGAGGTCTGCCGGCGGACCACCATCCGGCAGCGCAAGCCGTGCTCGATCGCCATCATCGCCAGGCCCATGGCGGTGTTGCCCGAGGAGTTCTCGACGATCACCCCGCCCGGGCCGACCCGTCCCGAGGCGACCGCCGTCGACACCATGTGCCGGGCGATGCGGTCCTTGACGCTGCCCATCGGGTTGAGGAACTCGACCTTGGCGAAGATCTCGCCGCCGAGGCCCGCGACCGAGCGGCCGAGGCGCACCAGCGGGGTCCATCCGACGGCGTCGGACAGGCGGTCGTAGACGTGCAGGTGGTTCATGGCGGCGGATTATAGCCACAGAGCGTCGAGCTGGTGTGGAGATGGAGCGGCCTTTTCGAGGCGTCGCGAATGTCTCCCCTCGCCCGTGGGTTTCCCAGGGCTGGAGACGAGGAGGCGAGCCATGGCCAACGTCACGACCCACAAGGGCACGATCGGCATCCTCACCGGTGGCGGCGACGTCCCGGGGCTCAACCCGGCGATCCGGGCGGTGACGGTGCGGGCGATCCGCGAGGGCTACCGGGTGCTCGGCTTCCGCAGGGGCTGGGCCGGCCTGATCGAGATCGACCGGGACGAGCGATCGGGGCCGAACCTGGTCATGGAGCTCACCGAGGAGGTGGTCAACAAGGTCGGCCGCACCGGCGGTACCTTCCTCCACACCTCGCGCACCCGGGCGAGTCACGTGCCCCGGGTCAACGTCCCCGACCACCTGCGTGACCGCTACACCGACGACTTCAACGACCTCACGCCCGAGGTGCTGGCCAACCTCGAGCACCTCGGCGTCGACGTGCTGATTCCGATCGGCGGCGACGACACCCTGTCCTACGCCGTCCACCTCCACCGGCAGGGAGTGCCGGTGGTCGGCATTCCCAAGACCATGGACAACGACGTCCCGGGCACCGACTACTGCATCGGCTTCTCGACCTGCGTCACCCGGACCATCGAGATGACCCATGCCTTGAGGACCTCGGCGGGCAGCCACGAGCGCTTCCTGGTGATCGAGGTGTTCGGCCGCTATGCCGGTTTCACCGCACTGCTGCCGACCATGGCCGGCGCCGCCAACCGCTGCGTGATCCCGGAGCACGAGTTCTCCATCGAGCACCTGGCCGAGCTCATGTCCGAGGACCGTCACCGCAATCCCTCGCAGTACTCGGTTGTGCTGGTGTCCGAGGGGGCGACCTTCAGCGGCCTCGGCGAGATGGTCTTCGAGAACGGCGAGAGCGACATGTTCGGCCACAAGAAGCTCGGCGGCATCGGCGACCGGGTGTCGAATGCGCTCAAGGAAGTCTCGCCGAAGTTCAACAACGGTCATCGGATCAACGTCATCAACCAGCGCCTCGGCTACCTCGTGCGCTGCGGCGACCCGGACGCCATGGACTCGATCGTGCCCATGGCCTTCGGCAACCTGGCGATGGACCTGATCCTCGCCGGCGTCTCCGGGCGGCTGGTCAACATCCGCAACGGCCGCTACGACGACATCCCGATCGACGTCGTCACCTCGCGGAAGAAGACCGTGGACGTCAAGAAGTTCTACAACGCGGAGCGGCTGCGGCCGTTCTACAACCGGTTCGAGGGGGCGCCCACGTTCATCATGACGTCGGACTACTGACCCGGACCGGACCGACAGCGGTCACCACATTCACTTCGTGAATCTGGCTCTGACAGAGGCCAGGGACTCAACCGGAGAGCATGGAGATTTGTGGAAAGAAATGGGCTCTTATATACCCAGATTCGCGGGGCGAATCTGGTGACCACAGAGGGTGGGGTGTCACGTGCGGTTTCTTCACACCATGATCCGGGTGGGCGATCTTGACAGGTCGATCGCCTTCTACACCGAAGCGCTGGGCATGCGGTTGCTGCGGCGGCAGGACTACCCGGGCGGGGAGTTCACGCTGGCGTTTGTCGGCTATGGCGACGAGAACGACCAGGCGGTGATCGAGCTGACCTACAACTGGGGCCGGGAGGCTTACGACCTCGGCGACGGCTTCGGCCACATCGCGATCGGCGTCGAGGACATCCAGGGCGCCTGCGAGCGGGTGCGGCAGCTCGGCGGGCGGGTCACCCGGGCGCCCGGGCCGATGAAGCACGGCAGCACCGTCATCGCCTTCGTCGAGGACCCCGACGGCTACAAGATCGAGTTCATCGAAAGGGGCTAGCCCCGGTCACCGGCGGTGGTTGTCGGATTCGCTTCGCGAATCCGATGATCCGGAAGGGACATTGCGCCGCGATTCGGGTCGTTGTACCGTCCATGGTCATGATCGGGCTCGGGAGTAGCGCCTGGCCGCTGGTGGCGACCTGCACGCGGGGGCTCGAGGAGGTCCTCGCGGACGAGCTGCGGGCGCTCGGCGCCTCGGCGGTGGCGGCGACCCGGGGCAGCGTCGGCTTCTCCGGCGACCTGGCCGCGGTGTACGAGGCCAACTTGAAGCTGCGCACCGCGATGCGCGTGCTGGTGCCGCTGGTCAAGGGCCAGGTGGCCTCCCGGGACGACCTGTACCAGCTCGCCGATTCGGTGGGCTGGGAGGAGGTCATCGCCCGCGAGCAGAGCTTCGCGGTCGACGTCGCCGGGCGGCACCCGGCGTTCAGCAACACCACCTTCGCCGCCCAGGTGGTCAAGGACGCGGTGGTCGACCGGCTGCGCGCGAGCCGTCGGCGGCGGCCGAACGTCGACCGTGACCAGCCCGACGTCCAGCTCCACCTCCACCTGTCGGAGCGGGGCCCCTCGAGCCTCGCGCTGGACTCCACCGGCGAGCCCCTGTCCCACCGCGGCTACCGCCCCCGGGGCGGTCCGGCGCCGCTGGCCGAGACCCTGGCCGCCGGTATCCTGCTGCTCGCCGGTTACGACGGCGCCGAGCCGCTGCTCGACCCGATGTGCGGCACCGGCACCTTCGTCGCCGAGGCGGCCCTGATCGCCACCCGGACCCCGCCCGGCCTGCGCCGCGAGTTCGCCTTCGAGCGCTGGCTCGGCCATCAGCCGGCCCGGTACGCCGAGATCCGCAAGCAGGCGGGCCACGGCCGCCGCGACGCCCCGGCGCCCATCGTCGGCCGCGACCGCGACGAGCGCTCGGTCCAGGCCTCGAAGCGCAACCTCAAGGCGGCCTGGGTGGACCGCTGGGTGACCGTCGAGCAGCGCGACGCCCTCGACCTCGAGCTGCCCTGGGGCTCGGGCGGGATCATCGTGACCAACCCGCCCTACGGCAAGCGCATGGGCGACGTCAAGAAGCTCGGCGGCCTGTACCGCCGCCTCGGCGACGCCCTCAAGCAGCACGGCGCCGGCGCCACCGCCTGGTTGCTCTGCGGCGAGCCCGCCCTGGCCAAGCAGATCGGCCTGAAGACCGCGCGCAAGATCCCCCTCTTCAACGGTCCCATCGACTGCCGCCTGCTCCGCTTCGACCTCTATGAGGGCTCGCGGGAGTAGCCCGGCATCGGCGCCGTCGTGATACCGGTGTGAGCATGAGGCCGCGACGACGAACGTGGCGCCGGGCGCAACGAGCGAGCGCGGGCGGTCCCGCTCCACCGGCCGCTCCCTGACCTCTCGTGTGCGGAGGCCACACCATCGTGCGATACCAGACCGGCGTCCCCATCGGTGAAGGCGGCATGGGCGCCGTCGTCCGGGCCTTCGACCCCCTGCTCGGACGGCACGTTGCCCTGAAGATCCTGCGCCACGACGACCCGGAGCTCGCCGCCAGGATGCTCGCCGAGGCCCGAGCCCAGGCTGCGGTGGACCACCCCAACGTCGCCGCGGTGCACGAGGTGGGTTACCTCGAGGACGGCCGGCCGTTCATCGCCATGCAGCTGGTCGAAGGGCGGCCGCTGGACCAGGTCGCGCCGTCCCTGACCCTCGAGCAGCGCCTGCAGCTCGTGGTCACGGTGGCGGAGGCCGTCCACGCGGCCCACTGTACCGGTCTCGTCCACCGTGACCTGAAGCCCGCCAACATCCTGGTCGAGGAGAGGGCCGACGGGCTGCAGCCGTTCGTGCTCGACTTCGGCATCGCCCGGATGGAGCATGCCACCGGGCTCACCGTCACCGGCCAGGTGGTCGGTACGCCGGGCTACATGGCGCCCGAGCAGGCTTCCGGCAGCGTCCACGCCATCGACCGCCGGGCCGACGTCTTCACCCTCGGCATTATCCTGTACGAGCTCGTCACCGGTACTCACCCCTTTCGCGGGGACTCCGCCGTGCAGCGGCTGATGAGCATTCTCCGGGACGAGCCCGCGCCGTTGCGCAGGCGCTGTCCCGAGGCGCCGGCGGACCTCGAGGCGATCGTGGCCTGCTGCCTGGAGAAATCTCCTGCGCGACGCTACGCCACGGCCCGGGCTCTCGCCGAGGACCTGCGGCGTTTCCTGGCCAAAGAGCCGGTCCTGGCACGCCGGGTGACCGGCTTCGACCGGGCGCTCCGCCTGGCCCGACGCCACCCGCGGGTGGCGACCGTGGTCGGCGTGTCGCTGCTCGCGGTGCTGGTCGTCCTCTCGCTGCTCGTGGTCTCCCGGATCGAGTCCCGGAGCCGCGAGCGTCTGGCCCAGGAGCTGGGAAGGCAGGTCGAGGGAATCGACGCCACCATGCGTGCGGCGCGGCTGCTTCCCCGCCACGACCTGACCCGGGAGAAGCAGCGGGTGCGCGCGGACATGGAGCAGATCCGCGGACAGCTCCCACGGCTGCGCGGCGCCACCCGCGGCGCCGCACACCTGGCCCTGGGACGGGGTCACCTCGCCCTGTCCGAGGTCGTCGAGGCTCGGCGCGCCCTGGACCTCGCCTGGGCGGACGGCGAGCGCTCCGCCGCCCATTCCTCCGCGTCCGCTCGGGCCCACGCCG
>CAZKKP010000084.1:8714-11157 GCA_964553295.1 uncultured Thermoanaerobaculia bacterium
GCATCCAGGGCATGAGGGACGAGACGGCCCGGGCCGAGGCCCTTGCCGCAGTCGAGGCTGAGCACCGCCTCCCCGCCGAGCGCGCCCTCGAACGCGCCCGCCGCCTCGGGGCTGGTCCCGACCCGACGGTCGAGGGGCTACTCGCTCTTGCCTCCGATCCCGACTCCCTGGTGACGAGGGCGCTCGAGCTCGCGGCCCGGCCGTCGACGCCGGCGGAGGAGGCAGCCCAGGCAGCGCTCCTCGCCGGCGAGGCAACCCTGCAGCGGGCGCAGCAGCAGCTTGCTCGCGGCGACCTCGAAGCGCACGAGGAGAACGTGCGGGCTGCAGTGACGTGGTTCGAGCGGGCCCTCGAGGTCGGGCGCAGCGACCCGGCGGCCGCCCTCGGCCTGTGCCGTGCCCGCTCCCTTGCCACCGAAGGCGCTGCGGAGGGGGGGCGGGAGGTCGACGAGCCACGCGCCAGGGCGGAGCATGCCTGTGGCGAGGCCCTCGGCATCGACCCCGAGCTGTGGTTCGCCCATCTCGCGCGGGGTCGAGCCGCCGTCGCGGTCGCCCAGCAGCGTCTCCGGCGCGGCCAGGATGCCGGCGAGCCCCTGGCCGCCGCCCGCCAGGCCGCCGCCGCCGTGCGACACCTGGGAGGCGACGCCTGCGAGGCCGAGCTGCTGGACGGCTTCGCCCTCGTCAACCTGGCCGACGCCGCCCGCTACTCGCGACAACCGACCGAGGCCATACTGGAGGAGGCCGTGACCCGGTTCCGCGCCGCGGGCGCTGCCGACCCGCAGCGGCCGGAGCCCTTTCACCTGCAGGGCAACGCGCTCACCCTGATCGCTTTCGAGCGGGCCAGGCAGGGCGTCGACGCCACGGCCGAGCTGGAGGAGGCATGCGCCGCCTTCGCCGAGGCCCTCGAGCGACCCGGGGGGACGGCACGCTACACCCTGAACTCCCTCGGCCTGGCGCAGCTCGAGCTGGCCTTCGGCGAGCTCGGTCGAGGGGCCGACCCGAGCGATCGGGCACGTCAGGCGGAGCTCGCCCTCGACCGCGCCATTGCCCTCGCGCCGGACTACGTCAGCGCCTGGAGCACCCTCGGTCAGGCGTACTGGGTCCGCGCCGAGTACCTGGCGCTCACCGGCGGGGACTGGCGCACGCCGTTCGACGAGGGTGTCCGCTGCTTCTCCCGGGTGCTCGAGCTCGACCCGGCGCGGGTCGCCGGCCGCGTCAACCTCACCGGCATGGCGGCGGCCGTCGCCCGTGCCCTGGCGCGCAGAGGAGAGGACCCGACCCCCTTGATCCAAGGCGCCTCGCCGCAGCTGGAGGCGCTGCGCAGCGCCGCCCCCTGGGACTGGCACGCCACCTCGGCCCGGCTGGAGCTGGCCGGCGCGCGGTGGGCGGTCACGAGGGGCCAGGCGGTGGACGACTCCCTCGGCCGGGTGCGCGACCACGGGGCGTGGCTGATGCGCGAGACGCCGGAGGACTCGGAGGGGTATCGCATCATGGCCGAGGCCGCCCGGCTGCGGCTCGAGGCGGCGACATCCGCCGCCGCCGTCGACCAGGGCCGTCTCGCAGCGGTCGCCGAGGAAGGGCTCGGCCACGTCGCCGCGGCCCTCGAGCGCAACCCGAGCCTGGGCGCCGCCCACGCCCATCGTGCCGCCTTCGAGCTGACGCTGGCCCGGCTTACCGCCGATCCGGGCGAGGCGGAGGCGCGCCGCGTCGCGGCCGCCGAGGCCGGCCGCACCGCCCGCCGCCTCGAGCCCCTGCTGCACGATCCGGTTCTCGACCCGGGTGGGCCGCGGTGAGTCGGCAGGGGTGCTAGGCTACCCGCCGATGGTCCTGCGTCTCGTCGCCCGGGTCGGCGGCCGGGAGGTCCGCTTCCCGCTGGCCGATGGCGAGTGGGTCGTCGGCGCCGGCCTGGAGTGTGGCCTGCGCCTGATCGACCCGACGGTCTCCCGGCGCCACGCCCTGGTCCTGGTGCACGGCGGGCAGGTCGAGGTCGAGGACCTCGGCTCCTCCAACGGGACTCTCGTCAACGGCAACCGGCTGGCGGGTCGTCAGACATTGGTGCCGGGAGTGGCCCTGGTCTTCGGGACGGTGGCCGCGACCCTCGAGAGGGTGGCGGCGGACGACCTCGAGGCCGCCGTCGCCCTCGAGCCGAGGCCCTCCGTCGCCGCGCCGACGCCGTTGCCGGGCGCCACCGAGTCTCTCGGCTCGGTCGTGGCGTTCGCCCTCGAAGGGCTGCCCGCCGTCGCCGAGCGCCTGTCGTCGGGCGCCACGCCGGTCGAGGTCGCCCGCACTGCCGCCGCCGCGCTGTACCACCACCTGCCGTGTCTGTCGGTCGAGGTGAGAGGGGTGGCCGACCACGGCGGCGGCGTGCTGTACACGGCGACGCGTACGGCGGAGGGCGAGCTCGGCGCCCGCCTCCGGGTCTCTGCGGACGAGCTCGAGCTCGAGC
>CAZKKP010000085.1:0-11124 GCA_964553295.1 uncultured Thermoanaerobaculia bacterium
GGGTGTTCGACCTGGTGGAGGCGGAGGGGCGCGAGCTGGTGTCGATGGAGTACGTGGACGGGCAGACGCTGCTCGCCGTGCGTTGAGGGAGCTCAAGCCCCTGGCGGGTCAGCAGGGGGTTCAACCTGATGGTCCTGCAGCCACGCAACAAGCCCTGGCAGGTGGTCACACACCACCCGCCACAGTCGGTCGACTAGGATCTCGCCGTACTCATGGGCGATGACGTTGCGCAGGCCGACGATCGAGCGCCAGGGGATCTCGGGGTGGCTACCCGTGAAGCGGTCGGAGAGGTGAGCGGCTGTTTCGCCCACCACGAGAAGCTGTCGCTCAACCGCGAGGCGCGTTCGCCGGTCGGCAGAGAACTGCTCGAGGTCCATGCCGCTGACGAAGTCGAGCACCTCCCGAGCTGCGTCGAGCATGTCCCACAGGTACGCCGCGTCCCGTGCCTCAGGCTGCATACACGACCTGCGCGGAGTGGAGGATCTCATGCCGGCGGAATGGGTTGCGGAGGGCGGACTTCTCCACCAGGTCCACCCGCCGTCCGAGAAGCTCGGTCAGCTCGTCGGCCGCCGCCACGAGGTCCAGCGCGCTCCAGCCCGCACCGTCGGAGAAGGTGACCAGCACGTCGGCGTCGCTCGCATCGTCGAAGTCGCCCCGCAGAATCGAGCCGAAGAGGGCGAGCTCGGTCACCTGCCAACGCCGGCAGAAGTCGGCGATCCCGTCGGCGGGTATGGGAATGGGGAGGCTGGGCATCTCGCCTTCGAGTATAGCCGGAGTCCCTGGCTCGGGGCCATCGAGCGTCATAGGTGCCACCCATTAGAAGACCGGTGTCAAGTGGGCACAGCAACACTGAGTCCGCTCCACGAGGGCCAGACTTAGCCGGAGTGGATTGTGAGCCCTCAGGGCGGTGTTCCGCGCGGGCGGGCGACCACCAGGCTCATCAACCAGTTGAAGGTGGGCGACTAGACGACCTCCCCGACGCACGCCTCGCCGTCGAAGGCGCCGGGAGACACGTCGTAGTCCACGGCGTTCTTGGCGCAACGCATTCTGATGCGCTCGTCGGTCATCTGCGACATGTCGACGACGTAGTCGGCGAAAGCTTCCTGCCAGGTCCGGGCGAGTTCGTCGGTATCGACCCGGTCGATCCTCATGGCACCACCTCCCGAGGAGGATGTAGGGCCAAGATTGCCGGCGCCTTGCGGGCTTCGTGGGCGCCCGTGTCCGGCGGATTCTCGGCCCGTACTCGGAGTACGGTTCCTCGAATCCGCCGAAAACGGCCATCTCACGACGCTCCGAAATCCATCCACCATCTACGCCCTACAGCCTCCTGGCCCGCGACCGGGCCGCTCGCCGGCACTCGAAGCCCGCGCTGCGGTGCAGGCGCCTAGCCACCCGATGCCTCCAGGATCTTCTTCGCTCCCCGGTTGCGCGGGTTCAGCTCGAGCGACCTTCGGTAGTGCTGGAGCGCCTCCTCCTTCCGGCCGGCCTCGAGCAGCGCCTCGCCGAGGCTGTCGTGGGCGTGCCAGGAGTCCGGGTAGAGCCGGACGGTCGTCTCGAACACGTAGACGGCGCTGTCGACGTTGCCCGCCTGGAGGAGCTGATAGCCCAGGGCGACGAAGTCGCCTTCGTCGAAGACCGGGCCGGCGTCGCCTCCGGCCTGCAGTTCCTCAAGCCTCTGCTCCGCGGCCGGGACGCCTCCTCCGGCCAGGGCTTGCCCGAAGATCCTCCCCGCGGATCCCAGCTTCGCCTTGCGCAGGGCGAGCTTCGCCCGCTCGATCTGCGGCCGCTCCCAGGGGAACATCGGTTCGACCGAATCCCCCTGCGCCAGCACGGCCTCCGCGTGCGCCACGTCGCCGGCGCCGAGCCAGGCCTGGGCGAGCATCGCGTACGTCGCCGCCAGCCGAGGAAACTCCTCGCGACAGGCCTCCAGCAGGCCGATCGCCGCGGGGTACTGCTCGCTCCCGAGGTACCGACCGGCGAGCTGCATCGCTTCGTCGACTCCGAAGAACGACGACGCGTCGGCCCGCGCCGCTCGGGCACGCTCGAGGGCGGCGACGGCGGCGTCGACCCCTTGATCGCGCACGGTCCGGTCGTACTCCCCGACCAGGGAGGTCCTCAGGCGCGCGACACTCGCGCTCTCATCCTGCGGCTCCGGCGCACCCCGCTCCAGCAGCTGCAGCGCGAGCACCAGCTGCCGGTCCCTTCCCGCCGCGACCTCTGCCGGCGTGCTCACGACCCGGATGTCCGGAGGAATCCCGACCCCGTCCCAGCAGATGCCCTCGTGGTCCCTGGTCACCTTGAACGCCACGAACAGAGTAACGTCCACCGATGTGGTGTAAGAGCTCGTCGTCGTCGTCGTGCCTGCGGGGGCTGTGGGAAACGGGGTTGGGGCCCCGTTTTCCGCAACTCCGCAGGCGGGGCCGGTTGAACGACGAGGGCCACTGCATGATCCTCCTGAGATGACCAAATCCCACTTTGGAGGCAGCAGTGACCGAAATCAGCATGGATTTCGTGGAGGAGATTCGCAAGCGTCTCGAGGACGAGAATTCTGACGGGCTGCGCGAGATGGTGCGCATTTTCGCGGAGGTCCTGATGGGTGGACGGACCTATCCGTTCGTCTGGCTCGATGCGCCTGTGGTCAAGTCTCGGCAGGGCGGGCGAACCATCAATGCGGTCGTCGTTGTGGCCACTGGGGCGAGCGGTGAAGGCATTCGTGAGGTGCTTGGCCTCGACGTCTTCGCTGGCGAAACCGAGGCCGCATGGCTCGACTTTCTCAGAAGCCTCATCAACCGTGGACTTTCTGGAGTGCAGCTCGTCACCTCTGACGCCCACCCCGGTCTCGTGTCCGCGATTCAGACCACTCTCCCCGGGAGCTCGTGGCAACGCTGCCGAACCCACTTCATGACCAACCTCCTGGCCAAGGTTGACAAGAGCGCACGGGCCTTCGTCGCCACGCTCGTCCGAACCATCTTCCTCCAGCCCGACGCTCGGTCCGTCTGGAACCGCTTCTGGATCGTGGTCGAACAGCTCGAGCCTCGCTTCCCAGAGGCGGCCCAGCTCCTCGAAAACTCAGCCCATGAGCTGCTTGCCTTTGCCAGCTTCCCGACCGACCTGTGGACCAAAATCTGGTCCAACAACCCTCAGGAACGGCTCAATAAGGAGATCCGCCGCCGCACCGACGTCGTCGGAATCTTCCCCAATCGCGGCGCCATCATCCGCCTCGTCGGCGCCCTCCTGTGTGAACAAACCGACGAATGGGCCATCGGCCGTCGCCTTCGTCAGCTATACGGGGCCTGACGGTGAGGATGTTGTCGTGCTCGAGCCGGAGGACGGCTGGACGCATTCCGTGCTGCTGAACTCACGGCAAACCGACTTCGTAGTCCGTGCCGTGGGGTTGCTGGCCGATGGCGACGCACCCAGCAGCTTCACCATCCGCCTGGAGTACCGGGACTCCTGGGACAGGCGCCGATCAGCCAGGAGGACGTGTGGCCCCGCCGTCGCCGAGGGCTGCGTTCTGGAGCTCCGAGACGCGATCCTGTGGTAGTCCTGGCCTTCACCTCCCGGCTGCGCTCGGAGTGAGGCCGCGGCGGGCGAGGAGCGGCTCGATGGAGGGCTCGGCGCCGCGGAAGCGGCGGTAGAGTTCCATCGGTGGAGCGCTCGCCCCGGCCTCGAGGATGTGCTCGCGGAAGGCGCGGGCGGTCTCCGGGTCGAACAGTCCGGCGCTCTTGAAGGCCTCGAAGCCGTCGGCGTCGAGGACCTCGGCCCAGACGTAGCTGTAGTAGCCGGCCGAGTAGCCGCCGGAAAAGATGTGACCGAAGTAGCTGGTCCGGTAGCGCGGCGCGACCTCCGGGATCAGGCCGATGCCGGCGAGCACCTCGGCTTCGAAGGCGACGGCGTCGAGCTCGCGCGGCTCGGTCAGGGTGTGCCAGGCCAGGTCGAGCAGGCTGGCCGCCAGGTACTCGGTGGTCGCGAAGCCCTGGTTGAACTGGCGTGAGCGCGCCAGCCTGGCCACCAGATCCTCCGGGATCGGCTCGCCGGTCTGAACGTGCCGGGCGAAGGTCGGCAGCACCTCGGGGGAGAGGACCCAGTTCTCCATGATCTGGGAGGGCAGCTCGACGAAGTCCCGCGGCACGTTGGTGCCCGACAGGCTGACGTAGGCGCCGGAGGCGAGCAGCCCGTGCAGGGCGTGTCCGAGCTCGTGGAACAGGGTCGTGGCCTCGTCGAGGCTGAGCAGCGCCGGCTGGCCCTCGCCCGGCGGCGAGAGGTTGAGGACGTTGACCACGATGGGCCGCACCTCGCGGCCGTCGGCCCGCCGCCACTGCTCGCGGAAGCTGTCCATCCAGGCCCCGCCGCGCTTGCTCTCGCGGGCGAAGTAGTCGGTGTAGAAGAGCCCGACGTGGCTGCCGTCGGCGCCGGTCACCTCCCAGGCGCGGACGTCAGGGTGGTAGACCGGGACGTCGGTCCGCTCGCTGAAGGCAATGCCGAAGAGCCGGCCCGCAACGTCGAAGGCGGCCTGCCGCACACTCTCCAGCTCGAGGTAGGGTTTGAGCACGCTCTCGTCGAAGTCGTAACGCTCGGCCCGGAGCTTCTCGGCGTAGTAGGCCCAGTCCCAGCCGGCGAGGGTGATGTCGTCGCCCTGGGCGCGGGCCACGAGCTGCAGCTCGGCGCGCTCGCGCAGCGCCCGGGCGAGGGCCGGCGGCCACAGCCGGTCGAGCAGGCCGCGTACCCCGTCGGGGGTCTCGGCCATCGTCTCCTCGAGCTGGTAGTGGGCGTGTGTCGGGTAGCCGAGGAGCCGGGCGCGCTCGGTGCGCAGCGCGGCGATCCGGGCTGCCAGCTCCCGGTTGTCAGCGCCGCCGAGCTCGAGGTATGCCTCGTAGAGGTGCTGGCGCAGCTCGCGGTCGTCGGCACTCTGCAGCAGCGGCGTCCAGCTCGAACGCTGCAGGTTGAAGGCCCAGGCGCCCTCGTGGCCGTTGGCCGAGGCCAGGGCCGCGGCAGCGCCGCGCACCTCGGCCGGCAGGCCCTCGAGCCGGGCCTCGTCCTCGACCAGCAGGGCGACGGCATTCATCCCGGCGAGCAGGTTGTCGCCGAACCGGGTGGTCAGGGTCGACAGCTCCGAGTTGAGTTCGCGCAGCCGCGCCGCGGCCTCCGGGGCGAGGTCAGCGCCGCCGCGGACGAAACGACGGTAGGTCTTCTCCAGGAGCTGCCGCTGCTCGGGCTCGAGCCCTGCGGGGTCCACCGAAGCGTGCACCGCCTTGACCCTCGCGAACAGCCCCGGGTCGAGCAGGATGTCGTCCTGGTGGGCGGCGAGCGCCGGGTTGACTCGGCGGGCGATGTCCTGGAGCTCCTCGCTGGTGTGCGCCTGGTTGAGGTTGGCGAACACCGCCCGCACCCGGGCCAGGGTCTCCCCCGAGCGCTCGAGGGCCTCGACGGTGTTGGCGAAGGTCGGCGCCGCCGGGTCGGCCACGATCGTCCGGATCTCCTCGAGGTGGCGGCCCATGGCCTCCTCGAAGGCAGGCTCGAAGTGCTCGGCGCGGATGGCGTCGAACGGCGGCGCGGCGAAGGGCGTCTGCCAGTCGGCAAACAGCGGGTTGGCGTGGTCGCCAGAGGGCGCCACCGCACAGGCGCCGAGCACGACGACGAGCAGGCCCGCGACAAGGGTCAGACCGTGGTTCATTGCAAGCTCCCTCAGGTGATCTCGGAAGCGACCCGGCAGCCAGCGAGACGGCGGTCCGCGGCAGGCTGGCCGAGCCCATCTCCGTGCGCGACAGCATACACGGCCCGGCCCGGCCGCCGCCCGACCGCGGACCGCTACTCCACCACCTCCCAGCCGGTGACCATGGCCTTGAGCGCCCCCAGGGGCCTGTGGCCGGTGGTGGTCAGGTAGACGTGGCCGATGACGAAGGCGAGGAGCGCGAAGGCGCCGGCGGTGTGGACGAAGGCGAAGGCGCTCAGGGGAAGGTCGAAACCGTGATGGGCGAGCTCGTCACGGTAGAGATAGGCGAAGCCGGAGGCGAGCTGGACCGGGAAGACGAGGATCTTGAGGCCGAGATAGGCCAGACGCTGAAGCGGGTTGAGCTTGGTCAGCCGGGTCTTGGCCGTGGGATGGCGCTCGCCGTGGAAGATGCCCACCAGGTAGAAGCGGATCATCGCGTGGACCTTGTCCATGGTCGGCAGGTACTGCCGCCACTCGCCGGTGGTGAAGTGCCAGAAGGCGGCGAAGACGACCAGCACCACCAGGGCCCAGGCGAGGCGTTCGTGCCACAGGACGGCAGGGCCGTAGCCGAGCAGCTCGAAGGCGCCGTGGACCTCGAGCCCGGTGGCCAGCAGGCCGAGCACGAGCACCGCCTGGGTCCAGTGCCAGAAGCGCTCGAACAGGTCGTAGAGGTAGAGCCGCCGGGTGGTCATGTCACACCCCCTTTCGCGCCGCCCGGCGCCTCTTCAGACGGGGCCAGGCCAGGCGAACGGCCCCATGTCCGAGGACGCCGGCCAGGGTCAGGCCGGTCGCAGCCCAACCGAGCCGGTCGAGCCAGGGAAAGCGGTCACGGCCTGGCATGTAGAAGCCTTCCAGGGCCGCCAGCCGTCCGCCGCTTCGGACGTGGCAGTCGGCACACCCCAGCGCCTGCTCCTTGGGCGCTACCATGTGGGTGATCGGCCAGTACATCTCAGTGGCGACGAAGCCCACCTCGCCGCTGAAGGGTCGCTCGGCCAGGGCCATCCCCGCCGCTGCAGCCGCGCGCCAGTCGAAGTCCGACCAGTAGGCGCCAGAGCCCTTCGCCCCGTAGAGCTTGGGGGCAATGAGCGTGGCGTTGACGGGGTCGTAGGGCTGTCGGGCGCGGTGGACCTTGACCGGCCAGATCCTGGACCGTGGGTCGTCGGCAGCCCCGCGCAGCCGGTTGATGACGACCGGCGCCGACGGGTCGACGACGTCCTCGAGCAGCACGCTGTCGGCCGAGCCGTTGAACCAGACGTACTCGGGCACGAAGTCCCGCTGCCAGGTGAAGGCGCCCTTGCGGGAGTCGTAGACGACGCGGCCCTCGCCGTCGCGCTCCTTCAGCAGCTCTCCGTCCGGCCCGCGGCGGCCGGCCTCGGACCAGTCCCAGGACGACTTGGTGGCCCGGGCCCGGGAGGCGCGCGGTATGTGGCAGGCCTGGCACGACACCCGGTCGACGTGGTCGTCCAGGTGCCTCGCTTGGTGCGGCGCGTTGCCGTGGCAGGACTCGCAGTAGATGTGCGAGTCGTCGGTGGTCCGCGGAAACTGGAAGGTCTGGTTCTCGGCCGCCGGCACCGAGTAGCAGCGGCCGGCAATGACGTGGTCGCGGGTGGTGTGGCAGTCCTGGCAGGAGTAGTCCAGCCCGGCCGCGTCCATGTGGACGTCGAGCTCGCGGTCGGGGTGGGACAGCGACGGGTCGAGGTCGGCGTGCTTCACCCCTTCGCCGCCGCCGCCGTAGAAGTGGCAGGCGCCGCAGTTGTCCCGTCCCGGCCTGCCGACGCTGCGGGCGACGACGCCGAGGTCCGGGGGCTGCCACACCTCGCCCTCGAAGGTCCGGACCTCGGTGGCGACATGGCCGGCGAGGGTCGGGAACTTGCGGTAGGTGCCGGTGGTGTCGTGGCAGACCAGGCAGTCGACCCGGCTGCGGTCGGAGAAGTCGAAGCTCGAGTCGGTCCAGCCGTAGCCCGCGTGGCAGCTCGTGCAGCGCGGCTCGTTGCCCACCAGGGAGATGCAGAAGTTGTTGACGACATGCGCCTTCCCGACAGCTCTCCCGGCTTCCACCGACTTCGGGCAGACCCAGGTCCAGTGAATGGTCGCCATCACCTGGTCGGCAGCCTGGACGTGGCAGCTCAGGCAGGCCGCGGTCACCTCCGGCCCCGACCGGAAGTCCTGCTGGAGCAGCTCGTACCGCCCGTGGTCGGCGGTGGTGGCGCCGGCCTGCCCCGTCCATAGCAGGAGCCCGGCGGCGGAGATCGCGACGAGAACTCGATGCACGGCCATTCAGCCTCCCCTGCCCCGGCGACCGTTCCGATCGGGCCGCCGGCGACTGCAGGGACATTATCACCGTGTGACGATTCAGTAAATTTGAGCGATTGAACGACTGTCATTGCGCCCGGCCCCTGCAACGATCGGCCGTCCCGGTGCTAGAATCCGGGTATGATCGTCCCCAACGCGGGTAGGAGGTTTTTCATGAGGAGAGCACGTGTGCTGATGGTCCTGGTGAGCGTCGCGCTGGTCGCGGCGCCGGCGATGGCGGACAACGCCCGGGAGCTCGTGAACCCGGCCGAGCCGCTGGTGTCCAACCCGGTGTCGCCGGTGAGCTGGCGGGCGCCTGAGGCGATTCTCTACGACAACGGGCCGCTGGTGACCCATGCCGGCGGCGGCGCTGGCGGCGCGGACGCCTCCGTGCTGCAGACCGCTCTCGGCATGTCCACCTTCGGCTTCGGCGCGGCAGTGGCCTCAGGGTTCCGGGTGGCCGACGACTTCACCGTCACAGATCCCACCGGCTGGCAGGTCGACACCCTCACCTTCTTCGCCTACCAGACCGGCTCCACCACCGCTTCCACCCTCAACGCCCTCAACGTCCGCATCTGGAGCGGCGCCCCGAACGCAGGGGGCACCGTCGTCTGGGGCGACACCACCACCAACGTCCTCAACGGAAGCACCTGGACCAACATCTACCGGGTGACCGACACCGACATTGCCGGCTCCACCCGACCGATCATGACCGCGGTGGCCGCCGTCAACACCCTCCTGCCCCCCGGAACGTACTGGGTCGACGTCCAGTTCGGCGGCTCGCTCAGCTCCGGACCGTGGGCGCCGCCGATCTCCATCCTGGGCGTGACCACCACCGGGAACGCGCTCCAGTACGACCCCGGCGCCGCGACCTGGAACCAGATGCTCGACACCGGCGCATCCGCCGTCCAGGGCCTGCCCTTCATCGTCGACGGCAGCGTTCCCGGCCAGCCCACCGCGACCCCGGACCCGAACGCCGGCATGCCGATTCCGACCATGAGCCGCTGGGGCATCGCGGCCATGCTGGTGCTGCTCGCCGGCGCCGCCATCCTGCTAATCACCCGCCGCAGCTGAATCCACGGCCCGCACGGGCCCTGACCGCCGAACGAGCGCCGCGCGACAGCGCGGCGCTTCGCACGTGTGGGCCAGTGATCGCGAGCGCCGACGCGCCGCTCAGGGGTCGCGCAAGAACAGGTTGGGCAGAGGCGCGTCCAATCGTGCAACAGATCTGGTTCGCCCGATCGAGCGAAGCCAAGACACCAAGAAGGAGCACGATGCGTCTCCGATGCCCGCCGTGGTCGGAGCATCACTCGAGGCTCTACCTGGAAGATCCACGGGAACAGAGGCAGGGGCAGGGACAGGGTCTGGGACAGGGACAGACACAGGGTCAGCAGCAGAGGTCAACGGCAGGAGTCCACAGCTGAACACCACCCGTGCTACGATCTCGCCGTGATCATTGTCTTGAATATGGAGGGAGTCTCATGAGGAATGCGGTTCTTGTGCTGCTGGTCGGTGCCCTCGTCCTTCCCCTCACGGCTCTTGCCGACACCGCCCGCGAGGTCGTCGACCCCGCGGAGCCTTCAGTGTCGAACCCCGTGCCGCCGGTGGTCTGGCGGGCGCCGGAGGTCGTGCTCTACGACAACGGGCCCCTGGTGACCCATCCCGGCGGCGGCGCCGGCGGCGCCGACGCCTCGGCGCTGCAGACCACCCTGGGCCTCAACACTATCGGTTTCGGCCACCAGTTCGCAACCGGCAACCGGATGGCCGACGACTTCACGGTCACCGATGCCGCCGGCTGGCAGGTCGACAGCATCACGTTCTTCGCCTACCAGACCGGCTCGACCACCACCTCGACCCTCACCGGCCTCTACGTCCAGATCTGGAGCGGTGCTCCGAACGCCGGCGGCAGCGTGGTGTGGGGAGACCTGACCACCAACCGCTTGGCCAGCACCACGTGGTCGAACATCTACCGGGTGACCGACACCACTCTCACCGATACCATCCGGCCGATCATGGCCAGCGTGGCGACCATCGGCACCACCCTCGCCCCGGGCACCTACTGGCTGGACTGGATGACCGACGGCTCCCTCGCCTCCGGTCCCTGGGCGCCGCCGATCTCGATTGTCGCCCAGACGACCACAGGGAACGCACTGCAGTACACCACGTCAAGCGGCGCCTGGGGCCCGGCGATCGACGGCGGCACGGGCACGCCCCAGCAGGGCATGCCGTTCATCATCGCCGGCGAGGTCGTCCCGGTCGAGCTGCAGAGCTTCCAGGTGGAGTGAAGCCTCTCATCGACCACAGGAGGGCCGCTCCCCGGGGCGGCCCTCGCTCGTGTCGCTCGATCGACCCCCGCGGGGCGCCGCGCTCAGCCTCGACCTACCGCAGGGCAGGATCGAGGGGACACGCCGCGACGCTGAAGGTCATCTCCGAGTCGCCCAGCCCGACCAGGTCTGAGCGGCTGAAGGCGCCGTCCTGCCAGCGATAGCGGCGGAGAACACGCTGGTCGTCTGCCGCGACGTAGATCTCGCCGCGGCCGTCGCCGTCGAGGTCGGCGATGGTGGTTGCCAGCTCGACCGCGGTCGAGGAGGCGTCGAGCTGCGACACCTCCCAGACGGACGGTCCCGGGCGCAGCAGGAACAGCCCGGCGCGGCCGCAGGCGGCGACCAGCTCGAGCCGGCCGTCGCCGTCGAGGTCGCCGACCGCCAGCGAGCGGCAGGACTCGCCGGGCAGGACCACGACCTCGCTCACGTGCCAGCCGCCGTCGGCCCAGCGGAAACGGGTCAGCGTGGTCGATCGGCTCTCGACGCCCGCCGCGGTGCCGGCGGCTGAAGGCGACTCGACCGACGCGAGCAGGTCGGGGCGACCGCGCCCTTCCAGGTCTGCGACGAGGATCTCCCTGGCAAGACGGTCGTCCCAGCTCGCCACATCCGACGAGCTCCACCCGCCGGCCTCCTGCCGGAAAACCACGATCCTCCCCGGCTGGAGGCCACGATCGAGGCGGTTCGGGGCGCTCCGGGTGGCGTAGATCTCGGGGCGGCCGTCACCGTCGAGATCGCCGACCTCGATCTCGTGGACGAAGGTGTCCGGCGCCTCGTCGATCACCGTCACCCGCCACT
>CAZKKP010000086.1:0-8270 GCA_964553295.1 uncultured Thermoanaerobaculia bacterium
CGGGGCTTACCGCGACCGAGAAGGCCGAGGCCAGACCGCCGACGCCGGCGACACCGTCGACCTGGGTCTCGACGTAAAGCAGGAACTGGGCGCCGTCGACGATGATGCACTGGCCCTGGCCGTCGAGGATCGTGGCGTGGACGGGGGCCGACAGGTCGAGGAAGAAGGTCTCGTCGTCCTCGTTGAGGGTGTCGGCGAGCACCTCGACGCTGACCGTGGTCTGCAGCGAGCCGGGCGGGATGACGCCGATGCCCGAGGCCGAGAGGTAGTCCAGCCCCGGGCTGGCGGTCCCGGGAGAGGTCGCGTAGGCGAACTCGACCTGCTGGTCCCAGACATGGGTCAGGCTGACCCGGAAGGAGGCCATCACCGATCCGGTCGCGGGCTCGGTGACGGTGATGTTGTTGACCGACAGTCCTGGCGGCGTGTCGTCGTCGAGGATGGTCCCCTGTCCCTGGGGGTCGAGCAGGGCGGCGTTGGTCGGGTTGAGGAGGTTGACGTAGAAGACCTCGTCGCTCTCCTCGAGCTCGTCGCCGCAGATCGTGATGGCGACGGTCGCAGTGAGGTCGCCGGGGTTGATCGTCGCAGTGCCCGAGCGGGCGAGGTAGTCGAAGACGCCGCCGCAGCTCGAGCCGCCGGTGGCGGTGCCGTCCTCGGTCACCCAGTCGACGGTCACCTGGTTGTCGGTGGCAAGCGACAGGGAGATCGTGAACACCGCCTGAGCCGTTCCGCTGTCGCCCTCGGGCACCGCCACGTCGTCGATCGACAGCGCCGGGGCGGCCTCGGCGTTCTGCGGGTCGACGTCCACCAGCTGGGCAGTGCCGCGCTCGCCGATCACCACCGAGCCGGCGGGCTCGTCGTTGAGGAAGAGCCCGGCAGTGTCGCCGGTGCGCGCCGCACCCGGGCGGCGCGGGTCGACCGAGTCCATGGGGACCCGCAGCACGTAGAGCGATCCCAGGGTCGGATCGGAGCCGACCGCGAAGGAGGCGATCGACTCCGTCTGCCCCTCCAGAACCAGGCGCACGGTACCCTCGACGAGGGGCTCGCCGTACCAGCTCGGCATGCCGTAGACGATGTGGTCAGGCTCGGAAATTTCGGCCCTCGCGTCGGTGGGCGCGAGCCCGCAGACGGCGAGCAGGACCAGGACAAGCAGCGCGAGTCGGTGGTGCGTCACGGTGTCCCCCCAGAAGGGCGAGTCGGCCACGCCCGGTCGGCGCCGGGTCCGATGGTCGGGGCAGTTCGTGAAAGTGGCGGCGGCCGGTCGGATGCCCATGGCGTCAGTTCCCCGAGTAGGAGTAGGTCCTGAAGAAGATGCTGATGTCCGACACGCCGTTCCCGTCGCGCTCGCCAGAGCCCGGGATGAGGCGGCCGTCGATGAAGGTGTCGAGGCCCTCGGTCGGGTTGAACAGCAGGGTGCCGCCCGGGATCACCAGCAGCCAGCGGGTGTTCCACACAGACCGTCCGATCAGGCGGCTGTCGGCGATGATCTGCGAGGCGTCGAAGGGCTCGGTGTAGTGGTACGCGCGGAAGCTGGAGAACCGCCGGATTTCGCCGAAGGGGCCCGACAGCATGTCCTCCAGTGGCGTCCAGGTCGGCTCCTGGAGGGCCTGGGCGCCGATCGGGAAGGGCACCGGCAACACCTGGTCGACCACGCTCCACTCGCGGGTGGTGAAGTCCAGCGCCGAAGGCGCGCGCAGCACGTCGGCCCCGGCTGGCACCAGGTAGACGCGTGGGGTGTTGGACAGCGGCAGGTCGGCGTAGTCGCCGAACCACACGCCGACGCCGCGGACCCGAGTCGCGAAGTGGGTCGGGTCGTAGGCACTGTCACCGCCCCCGAGCGGCCAGCCGAAGTAGTTCAGGCCGAAGGTGACGGTGGACGAGAACGGGATGACCAGACCAGGCTGCGGGCCGGAGGACTCGGGGGCGAAGGGGCGCAGGTAGCGGCGGAACTCGGGCACCTGCCAGAGGTCGTCGACGCGGTACTGGGCCAGCGCGCGCCGCCAGTCCTCGTCCCCCTCGTCGCCGTCGGCGATGCGCAGCAGCTCGCGCCGGAGCGAGAAACGGTTGGTCTCGTTCTGTGGGTTGTTGAAGCCCATCTGACCCTTGAGCACCGAGAAGTTCTGCTCCATCCGGCCGAGCGGGTCGGCCAGCCCCCGCGACCCCGGCACCGGCTGGCCGTTGACCACCTGGCCGATCGCCCGTTCGCGCACGATGTCGGTGAGGAAGGTCTGGCCGGCCCGAGCGTCGGCGCCGAGCAGGTTGGTGTCGTAGTCGTAGGCGGTCGCCGCCAGGTAGGCGTAGCGCGCCGCCATGTCGAAGGCGGCGCGGTACTTCTGCAGCGCGTCGTTGCGGAAGATGCGGAACGCCATGTCCTGATAGCGGTACTCCTGGACCTCGGCGGCGGTCGACTTGCGGAAGCGGACCAGCTCGGACAGCAGCCGGTATCCCTCGGACAGGGCGGTCACGTACTTGCGGTGGGCCTGGGCGAGGTTCTCGGCCTTGGCCTCCATCTCGGTGCGGAGCAGCGGCTCCTGGCGGACCAGGGCATCGAGGTCGCCCTTGAGGTTGAAGATCTCGAGACGGGCGTCCTGGATCTGGGTGGAGATGGCCGCCTGGAGGCTGACGTCCTCCTTGGCCGCCTCGAGGGCGTTCTGGGCGATCTCGGCGGCGTCGGCGATGGTGTCCAGGGTGAAGGCCGCCACCTGCTCCGACGTCTTCAGCCCGCATTTGACCGGCTTGAGCACGTCGCCGCCGCCGGCCAGCCCGAAGATCAGGCTGTCCGGCACGCACTCGTTGGCCGCCACCGTGAAGGTCGTCCTGATGCCCTCGGCGACCCGCTTCAGGGCGATTCCGACCCCCTGCAGGGTGGCGATCCAGGCCGAGAAGTCGTTGAGTTCCTTGCGCTCGGCGTTGGAGATCTGCAGCTTGGCCTCGGCGATGTTGAAGGTCGCCAGCAGGGTGTCCCGCTTGTCGACGATGTCGCGCATCAGGTTGTCGTGCTCCTTGAAGGCCTTCTTGAGGTCGAGCTGGGCCTGCACGATGTCGTAGATCGCGTCCTGGATCTTGCCGCTGGCGCGCCGCATGGTGTTCGGCGGCCACGACGGGTCCTTGACGAAGTAGAAGCCCGCCTCCGGTGAGTCCCAGGTCCAGTAGTCGACGCTGATGCTCGTGTTCGGTGGGTCGCCGAGGGTGCAGGCCTGGCCGAAGGGGTTGGAGGCGCAGTCCAGCCCGTTGCCGCAGCCCGGCTGGTCGTCGGCGCACAGGCAGTCGGGGTCGCTGTCCGGGCACAGCGGGTCGCTCGAGGAGTGGAGATTGAAGAAGTTGACGCCGTTGTCCATGGGGTTGTAGGCGCCGGTGAACCGAGTGGTGCGGTAGCCGATGTAGAGCGGGCTCGAGGGGTCGTTGCACGGCGCGCCGGAGTCGGCCGGGTCGCAGTGGATCGGGGTCCCGGCGAGGGCCGGCGCGTCGACCATCAGGTAGTGGTAGAGGTCGGGCCCGTCGTAGCCGTCAGGGTACAGGCCGCTGCCGCCGATGTCGGCGTCATAGGGCGTGCCGAAGATCTCGATCAGCCGGCTGTTGTAGTCGACCTCGGAGTCGATGGTGTTGTCGTAGAGGTCGTCGACCTGGTCCTGGTTGAAACGCAGCATGCGGTTGAGCTGGTTGGCGAAATCCCACACCGCGACCGCGTTGTCGAGAGCGATCTTGGCGCGGTTGTAGACCTGCTCGAAGTGGGTCTCCCCCTGGTCGACCTGGGCCGGGTCGATGTCGAAGGGCACCACGCCCTTGGCCAGACCGAGGGGGTTGAGGCCGCGGTCGGCCTGGTCGACCTGGGTCTGGACGGTGAGGTAGCGGGCCGCGACGTCGTCGAGGTCGTCGACCGTGGTGCGGTCGATCCTCTGGATGCCGAAGTGGTCCGGGTTGGGGTCCTCGGCAGGCAGGATGGCGTTGCCGACCACCCAGTCGAGGTAGGCCCCCTGGCCGGCGCGCCGTCCCCACTCCGACAGTCCCCAGGCGCGCTGGGTGTTGGTGTCCTTGTAGCCCTGCCACTGGCCGGCGGGGTCCTCGACGTAGCTTGATCGGTAGACCAGGTTGACGATCTCGGCGCCGGTCCTGGCCTTGGCCGCGGCGGTCTTGGCGAAGTTCCGCTCGTCGAAGTAGTCGACCTGGATCGGCACTCCGGCGACCAGCACCGCCTCCGGGCGAGGCTCCCAGGTGTAGAAGGGGTGGCGCAGCAGGCGATAGTAGGTCTTCATGGCGGTGAGGTAGTGGCCCCAGGCGTCGCCGTGGCCCTGGGGGTAGAGGATGCGGGCGTCGAACTCGTCGATGTCGCCGTCCACGTCCTGGTCGGAAATGTTGTAGGACAGCGCGTAGGCGACCTCGCCGGCGCCCGAGGTGAAGTTCCAGAACAGCCGGTTGTAGACCGGTCGCGCCGCCACCGGCCCCTGGCTGTCGTCCCGGCCGCGGAGCAGCACCAGCTCCTCCTCGAGGAGCGAGGCGGTCTGGTTCTCGAAGTTGAAGATCGTCGGCGCCAGGGAGCCGAAGCCGTACTGCACCGCATCGGTGCTGATCCCGACCGTCGGGTCCTGGGCGTCGGCGTAGGCCTCGTTGCCGAGCAGGTTGTAGAAGTCCTGGATGCGCGAGGCGACGAGCAGGATCGCGGCGTTGGCCGGCCCGTAGTCGATCGGCGGAGTCGAGTCGACGGACAGCATCATCGCTCGCCGCAGGACCGTCTCATAGGCCTCGATCAGTCCGATCTGGTTGAGGTTGTCGGGGTCGTTGGAGAAAGCGATGTCGCCCTCGTAGCGTTCGCCCAGCTGGACCAGCATCGAGGCGTAGGTGTTGGTCTGGGAGGAGTGGAAGGCGCGCACCCGGGTCTCGAAGGGGTTGAGGCGCCGCACCACCCGCTTGACCCAGCCCTCGGCGAGCTGGGCCCGCGGCGACAGCGGCGTGGCGCCGGGCTGGCCGGCCCACAGGCTCCACCCGGTCAGGGTGCCGCAGGCGTCGCACAGGCCGCGGTACCGCATGACGTACCAGTTGTCCGAGAGCGTCTGGATGTTTGCGCCGCCGATGGTGATCTGGTTGGCGCCGAACGGGTTGTCCACCGGGTACTGGAACCAGCCGTTGAGCTGCCCGGCCTCGGGGTCGGGCAGCGGGAAGGGCGGCGTGCCGTCCATGTCGGGGTGCGAGTACCACTCGAACTCGAGCGCGTCGGAGTTGCCGGCGAAGTCGCCGCTGAAGCGCAGCGTGACCTGCTCGTCGAACACGTTCTCCGCCTCGATGACCTTGACCTCACCCTGGTAGGAGGAGAGGATCCTTGGCGGTCCGGGGTCGTCGAGGCAGTCCACCCGGATCACCTTGAGGCTGATCGGCAGCGGCGTCAGGCTCGGATGGTCGTTGAACGCCAGGGTGACGTAGCCGGTGCGCTGGGCAAAGCCGGCAGTCAGGGCGTGCCCGGAGCCGAGGCCGGGCAGAGGCTCGACCTGGCCGTCGCCGTTGTCGTCGACGAAGCCGATCAGGAGCTCGTCGTTGGGGATGCCGTCCGGGAGGTCAGTACACACGACGCGCGGAATCCGCAGGGTGAACCACAGGAAGGTGTACTCGACGTACTCGACCCGACACTGCCGGGTGTCGGCGAGGTCGATGAGCTCGGGGTTGCGCGACAGCAGGTAGAGCTTGTCGACGCAGAGATCCCAGTTGGCGTCGCCGCTGATCCCCTTGAGGGCGTCGCGCTCGGTGCCGGTCATGACGTTGAGCAGCACCAGCGGCTCCCCGGCGCCCGACTCGTCGTAGGTGCCGGCGAAGCGGAGCGATCTCGTGAGGCTGTCGTAGGACAGCCGGCTGTACAGCGCGAACGGCAGCTTGACGGTGCCGTCCGCCGAGCCGAGGATGACCTGGCTGCCGCCCGGACCGAGCTCGGTGGCGATGTCGGCTGGCAGGCCCGACAGCTCGTAGCAGGTCCGTGGGTCCGGCGGGCTCGGGGCGGTGGCGGGGCTCAGGGTGACCCGCCGGGCGGTGGTCGGGTCAATCAGCCGGACCAGAGTTCCGAATGGGTCGTAAACACCGTTGGCGAGCAGGTCCTCGACCTGCTCGTCGTAGGCGACGGTCACCGCCTGCTGGTGGACGATGTCGGGCAGCCCCCGCTTGGGCTGGAGCAGGGTCTCGCCGACCAGCAGCTTGGGCGCGCTCGCCGGCCAGTCGACGGAGTAGCCCACCGCGATCGGCTGGGTCGGCTCCGCGGTGCCGCCGTCCGCCTCCGGCAGGCGCGCCAGCCACGGGACACAGCTGCCCGATCCGAGGTCGGAGAGGTCGTCGTTGTCGAGGTCGTAGAAGAACCCGGCCTGCAGCGGGTAGTGGTAGAAGGCGACGCCGTCGCCGGCGCACTTGGCCCACAGCTGGGCGCTGTAGTCGCGGTAGAAGGGCGCCGGCAGGTAGGCCTCGGTCTCGCCCGCGATGGTCGTCGAGCTGCACGACGGCAGCAGCCGCACCGGGTAGGGCGGCGACACCGTGGTGCCGGCGGTGCCGGTGTAGTGGAAGGTGTCGAAGCCGCCGCCGGTGGCCAGCACCTGGAAGACCTTGAAGGCCCACTCCGAGGCCGTGGCATCCCAGTACTTGACCAGGACGTAGGGGTCCGAAGCCGCCGCCGGGTCGTTGGCGATGCCGCTGCCGAAGTCCGAGCGCAGGGCGAACACCGCCTGGTACCCGCTGCCGGTGGTCGAGGGAGCGAGCAGAGCGTGCTCGTCGTTGGGGTTGTAGCCGGGCAGGTTGACGAAGGGCTGGTTGTAAATCTGCAATGACGGGAAGTGGAGGGGGTCCAGAGGCTCCTGGCCGAGCACCTCCGAGCCCTGCTCGCTGGCGACCACGATCTTCTCCGGGTCGAGGGGCCAGCGGCAGTCGTAGCGGACCGGCTTCTCACCCCAGTAGACGCCGCGCGGGTCACGCCGGTACCAGGCGATGAGCATCTCTTTGGCGACGTCCTGGTTGCGCGCCGAGCTGACCCGGTTCACCGGGACGATCGGCCCGACCCGCGCCTGCCGGCTGTGGATCGAGGCGTCGTAGAAGGAGTTGGGGTTGACCACCCGGCCGGACCGTCCGACCTCCTCGTGGAAGACGTCGGTGATCTTGCGCCCGATCTCGCACGGCGCCGAGGGGACGAAGCCCGGCGTGGAGGTGGCGGTGAAGGTGCGCACCACCTGCAGGTCCAGCGGCGCAGGCGTGCCGGGGTCCGCGACCCCCTCCTTGTAGACCACCACCGAGAAGCCGGGCTGGGGGGCGTCGAGAACGTTGTTGGTGACCGTCGCGCCGCTCGAGCCGGCGTCCGGCGGGTAGACCCGGTAGAAGGCGAAGCCGCCCGAGCTGGGGTTGACCTCGACCGGCGCGCCGGCGACGTGGACCTGGTAGCAGGCGCCGGTCAGGATCGGCGTACACCGCTCCTCGGGCCAGTCGATGCCTCCGGTGGTGACGATCCGGCTCGGGTCGGTGACGTCGGAGCTCGTTCGCCAGTAGATCTCGACCTGGCCGATCGGCTGCAGTGCGTAGAGCTTGCCTTCGGGCTGGACGCCGGCGATCGGCGGGTTCCATGTGAAGTACCGCTCGAGGGCCTCGAAGGGCTGGCCGCCGACCTTGAACTCGGGTACCGCGACGGTGCTGGCTGTGAAGGCGCCCGGGGGCGGCGGCACCTCCTCGCCGGCGATCCAGAAGGCGACGTCGAACCACTTGCCGCTGAGGTCGAGGTCGGCGACGAACAGGTCGACGTCCGTGGCGCTGTCCGGGCCGCTGAAGACCACCACGGACTCGTCGTTGCCGAACAGTGCCTCGCGCTGGAAACGTCCGACGACGTGCAGGTTGGCACGGCCGTCGGTGGAGATGGCGGCAGCGCGGTCGGCGCCCTCGCCGCCGGCCCGGCCGGGCACCCCGTCGCCGTCACCGTCCGGGTCGTAGGCGTCGCCGCCGGTGATCCAGCGCGGAACGCCGCCCGCGTTCAGGCCGGCGACGAAGACGTCCTCCGAGCCCGAGGTCGAGGCTATGGTGACGCCACCGAAGCCGGCGCTGCCGCTGAAGAAGCCCGCCAGGTAGACCCTGCCCTGGTCGTCGACCGTCACCCCGCGACCGGTCGCGCCGGTCACTCTCTTCGCCCACTGCCAGACGCCGCTGGCGTTGACCTGCGCCGCGACAGCGCCGGGCCCGCTCACGTCCTCGTTGCCCGAGCCGAAGCTCGCGGACCCGCTCGCGGTGCCGCCGACGGCCAACCGGTCGGTGGCGGGATCGACGGCGAG
>CAZKKP010000086.1:8280-11076 GCA_964553295.1 uncultured Thermoanaerobaculia bacterium
CGCTGATGCTGAAGGCCTGCGGGGCGGCGAGCACCCAGTTCCAGGTCGCTGCGCTGTCGCCGGTAGTGTTGGACAGCCGGGCGACGAAGGACCTCGGCGGCGGCGGCTCGAGGTCGCAGTCGAGCAGCGTGACGCCCCCCGAGGTGATGCGGATGTCGTCGACCCACCAGCCGGTGCGCGAAACCGAGTTGTCGGTGCCGAACCGCCAGCGGAAGCGCCAGGAGCCCGAGAGCGACCCGAGGTTCACCCGCACCTGGCGCCAGCCGATAGTGCCCGACCAGGCCTGGCGGCCCGGCAGGGGGTTGGCGTGGAAGATGCTCAGGGTGCTGTTGTAGCCGTTGGCGGTGAAGGTCGCGCCGGTGGACAGAATGTCCTGCCAGCTCGAGCCGCCGTCGGAGGACCCCTCGAGCACGCCGCCGTCGTAGTTTGCCTCCGACGCGACCCGGTGCCAGAAGGACAGCTCCTTGCTGCCGCCGCCGGACAGGTTCACCGAGCTGGTCATGCTCAGCTGGCGCAGGGACACGCCCGCCGGGTCGTCGACGAAGTAGGCGGTGGTCGGGGAGTGGGAGTCGGTGTCGACGAGGGCCCACGCCGAGCCGCCCGAGCCCGAGGCGGCGAAGGCCGCGGCCGGGTCGCAGCCGGCGGCGACGGTCAGGGAGGTGCCGCCGATGGTGGTCGCGCCACGGAAGGCGCCGGCGACGTGGAGCACGCCGTTGGGCCGCGCCGCCATGCTGTCGACCCAGTCGTAGCCGGAGCTGCCGTTGCCACCGTCCATGACCCACTTCCACTCGCCGTCGGGGTCCAGGCGGGCGATGAACAGGTCGGTCCGGGCGGTCGCGCTGCACTGGCTGTTGTTCAGGGTGAAGCTACCGAAGGTGGTGGAGCAGGAGTACCGGCCGCCGACCAGCACCGAGCCGGGCACCGGCGGGATGGCGGTGTCGTCGCCGGGGACGAACGCGATCGCCGTGCCCTGCTGGATCCAGTTGCCGCCGGCCTGCCGCGCCCAGCGCCAGTCTCCGTCCTTGGAGATCTTGGCGACGAAGGCGTCGGCGTAGGCGTCGGGGGCCTGGAGGGTCGTGCCGCCGAAGCTGGCGGAACCGTGGAAGTAGCCGGTGACGTAGACGTTCTCCGAGCCGTCGACGGCGATGGCGAGGCCGCGGTCGGCCGAGGCGCCGCCTGCGCTGACCGCCCAGAGCACCGTACCGCTGACCGACAGCTTGAGCACCACGACGTCCTCGGAGCCCGAGTCCGAGGCCAGCTCGAGTTCGTCGTTGCGGCCGAAGGAGGCGGCGCCCTTGAAGCTGCCGACGACGTAGACCGAGCCCGACGGGGCGGTGACGACGTCGAAGGCCTGGTCGAGGTCGGCGCCGCCGCCGCGGTTCGGCCAGCTGGCGTCGACGACGGTCGGGGCGAGCAGGAGGAGCGCGCTGAGCACCGCGCTGCGCAGAACGCCCCGCGTCGCCGGTGCCGTGGTGGTGTTGGCGTACATCTCGCGCCTCCTTCTCACTACTCGTTGAGGACCGGCACGGCCGACACGCGCCGCAGCTCGAAACTGCCCCGGACGAAGATCGTGCGCCGGTGGATGCCGGTGATCCGCTCGGTGAAGACGCCGCCGAGCAGCGAGTCGCCCCAGTCCGGGGGCGGGTTGTCGCTGGTCGGGTGGACATCGCTGAAGATGAGCTCGATCCGGCGGGTGAAGGCGTAGGCCTCGGGCTCGAAGCTGAGGAACTGCGCGTCGAGGTTGTCATGGTCGGGGTGGTAGCGGTGCAGGAAGGGGTTGGTCGGCGCACTCGAGTCGGTGGCCAGGGTCACGCTGAGCAGCCCGGTCGGGCTGAAGGTGCCGGCGACGTCAACGGTCTCCCCGGGGAAGTCGTAGGCGACGGTCGACAGGCGTACACCCACCGGCTGGCCGTCACGCATCGCAACCCCGGTGAAGCTCGGGATCAGGTCGTCGTCGGTCACCAGGACGTGCCGGCCCGGCGTGCCGACGGTGACGAAGGTCGGATCCTCGGGGTGGGGGACGTAGGTCCCCTCCTGCCACATCTGGATGACCTCCTTGAGCAGCCGCACCCGGCCCGAGCCGTCTACGTGCAGCAGCATCCGCAGCGGGAACGTGCGGCCGACCGTCGTCGGCGTGGTGCTGCCGCGCTGCGCCTCGCTCACCGCCTCCACCTCGACTCGGCCGAGCCACAGGCCGGCGTAGGGCGTCGACACCGGGCCTGAGGACTTGGCCCCGGCGGCGAGGGGCTGGATGCGGTTGGCGCCCAGCGATACCAGACGCCGCGCGCCGAGGCCGTTGGAGATCTCCAGGATGCCTTCCGCCCGGTCTGCGGCCAGGGCCGCGCGCCGCACCCCCAGCTCCAGCCTGAGCTCCTGCCCGGCCACCGCCGGCAGCGCGTAGCTCGCCGGCAGGTCGGGCCAGCTGACCTGGCTCGAGCCCTCCTCGGTGAGGGCCAGGCTGAGGGGCACCGTTGTCGTCGTCCCGAGCCGTCTCAAGGTGATGTCGGTGGCGATCGAGGTGTTGTTGGTCACCCTGAGGAACTGGCTCGACAGGGCGGCGCTGTACTCCAGCCCGGTACCCCCGTCCACCTCGACGCCGAGGGGGCCCTGGTAGCTCGAGGTGCCCTTGCAGTACACCCAGTAGGCCTCGCCGTACCCGATAGTCGCCGAGTAGGGCTGGTCGACCGGGGTCCAGACGCCGCCCGGCCCGAGCCGGTAGATCGGCTGGCCGACGTGGGCGTCGGAGCCCTCGAAGTAGGCGCCCAGGGTCGGCGGCCGCACCGGGTCGACCGGGAA
>CAZKKP010000087.1:0-1947 GCA_964553295.1 uncultured Thermoanaerobaculia bacterium
AAGCGCGCCAGGGACTCGACCGCCTCTCGCGACATCCCGGGCAGCCCCTCGGGCCGCCAGTCCCGGGGTATCTCGAGGTTCCGCAGACGCTGCAAACGAGCCCGCTCGCGCTCGGCTCGTCCCATGTAGCCGGCGTACTGCAGCCGTCCGACGGCCACCCGGCGCTCGGGCTCGGGAAGTTCGGCGAGGGCCGGCGCCTGGCCGGCGACGGTCGCCCGGTCGAGGTCCTGACGACACAGGAGAGCCGCCCAGGTCGTCTCGCGCTCGAGCTCGACCCCGACCGTCGACCGGAGGAGATCCCGGGTCTCGCGGTCGGGCAGGAGGCGCGCCGCCTCGACCGCGTGGATCGCCCGCTGGATGCGTCCCGCCCGCTCCTGTTCCACGTGGAACACCCGCTCCGGCACCAGCCCGAGCTCGACACCCGTGGCCATCAGGCGCTCCCGTGCCGAGTCGACCCCGAGGCGCAGCCGGTGCTCAGCCCGGGAGGTCAGCATGCGGTAGGGCTCGACGTGCTCGCGCTGGCTGAGATCGTGCAGCAGCACGCCCAGGTAGCTGTCCTCGGGGAGGGGCACCCACGGCCCGTGTCCGCGGCTGGTCCGCGCCACGTTGACGCCGGCGACCAGGCCCTGAGCCGCAGCCTCCTCGTAGCCCGAGGTCCCCAGCACCTGGCCAGCCAACCAGAGCCCCTCCACCCGACGGCAGGCCAGGGTCTCCCGCACCTCGATCGACGCCACCACGTCGTACTCGACGGCATACCCGTAGCGCAGGAACCGCGCCCGCTCGAGACCCGGCACGGCGCGGACCACGCGCTCCTGGACGTCCCGCGGCAGGCTGGTCGACAGGCCGTTGACGTACATGCTGGCGGTGTCCAGGCCCTCCGGCTCGATGAACACCGTGTGCACCTCGTGGTGCGGGAAGCGCACCACCTTGTCCTCGATGGACGGACAGTAGCGCGGCCCGGCGCCAGCGATCTGGCCGCTGAACAGCGGCGATCGCTCGAGGTTGTCGAGCACGATCGCGCGCACCTCCGGCGGGGTCCTGGTCAGCCAGCAGCTCACCCGGTTGCGCACGGCCTGGGTTCGCCACGAGAACGGCTGCGGCGCCGAATCGCCCTCCTGCCGCTCCATTCGCGCGTAGTCCAGGCTGTCCCCGTCGAGCCGGGGCGGCGTTCCCGTCTTGAACCGCCGCAGCTTGAGGCCGCCCCTCTCGAGGGACCCGCCGAGCCCGCGGCTCGGCCGTTCCCCGTGTCGACCACCGGGCCGTCGCTCCGGCCCGGTGTGCAGCACCCCGCCGAGAAAGGTCCCGGTGGTCACCAGCACCGCGGCCGCCGCCAGCCGCGAGCCGTCCGCCAGATCCACTCCGACCACTCGCGAGCCGCTGGTCCGGAGCGCCACGACCTCCCCCTCGAGGACCTCCAGGCCGTGCAGCCGCTGGATGAGCCGGCCCATCGACCGGCTGTATCGCTCCTTGTCGCACTGCGCGCGGGGGCCCCAGACCGCCGGTCCGCGCGAGGCGTTCAACACCCGAAACTGCAGGCCGGCTCGATCGGCCGCCCAGCCCTGCAGCCCGCCGAGGGCGTCGATCTCGGCTACCAGGTGCCCCTTGCCGATGCCGCCGACGGCCGGGTTGCACGGCATCTGGGCGATCGTGCGCCGATCCAGCGTCACCAGGGTCACCGACAGCCCCATGCGGGCGGCCGCCGCGGCCGCCTCACAGCCGGCATGACCGGCGCCGACCACCACCAGGTCACGCATCCCGCCGCCCCTCACTTGCCCACGCAGAAGGTCCGGAAAACCGCGTCGAGAAGGTCGTCAGTGGTCACCTCGCCGGTCAACTCGCGCACCGCGTCCAGCGCCTCCTTGACGCACTCCGCGGCGATCTCGGGATGTTCGAGCGGAAGGGTCGCCATCGCCCCGCCGGCTCGCCGCAGCGCCGCCTGATGGCGGG
>CAZKKP010000087.1:1957-10959 GCA_964553295.1 uncultured Thermoanaerobaculia bacterium
CCTCGTCGGCGGGGTCGATTCCCGCCGACAGCCGCTCGCCGACCGCTCGCCGGACCTCCTCGACTCCTGTGCCGAGCACCGCCGACACCGGGATCCAGCCCTCCTCCGTTGCGCCGGTGGCGGTCGCCAGATCGCTCTTCGACAACACCAGGACCGCGCTCTGCCCAGCGGCGCGCGTCTGCTGGGGCGGCGGTCCCATGTCGGCCGGCCACAACCGGAGCAGCACGTCGGCTTCGGCGGCCTCCCGGCGGGCGTGCCCCATCCCGGCGAGCTCCAGCTCGTCACCGGGCTCGCCCTCGCCCGCCGTGTCGACCAGGGTGACGGCGTGGCCGGAAACCTCCAACCTGGCCTCCACCGCGTCCCGTGTCGTGCCCGGGGTCGGCGCCACGATCGCCCGCTCCCAGCCGACCAGCCGGTTGAACAGCGTCGACTTGCCGGCGTTCGGCGGACCGAGCAGGACAACCCGCGCCCCTCGCCGCAGCCGGTCGCCCGCGGCGGCCGTGGCCATCAGCCGGGCGATGCAGTCACGACAGCCCGCGGCCCGCTCCTCGACCTCCGCCCGGTCCAGGTCGATGCCCTGACCGACGAGGTCGAGGGCGCCCTCCAGTCGGGCCAGGAGCTCGACCAGGCCGTGCCGCAGCTCGCCGAGCCGCGCCGACAGCCGTCCCTCGAGCTGCCCGCGCGCCGCCCGGGCGGCGGCGGCTGTCTCGGCCTCGATCAGATCCCGCAGGCCCTCGGCCTGCAGCAGGTCGAGCTTGCCGTTGGCCACCGCCCGGCGGCTGAACTCGCCGGGCTCCGCCGGACGCGCCCCGAAGGCCACGAAGGCGTCGACGACGGCCCGAGCCAGGTACGGAGAGCCGTGGCATGTCAGCTCGACCACGTCCTCGCCGGTGGCGGAGCGCGGCCCGGGGAAGGCGATGGCCAGCACGTCGTCGAGCACGGCGCCGGACGGGCCGAGGACGTCGACCCGCTGCGCCCGCCAGCGCTGCTTCGGGTCGAAACCGCGACACAGTACCGCCGCGATTGGAAACGCCTCACGGCCGCTGCACCGGATCACCGCCAGAGCGCCCCGCCCTTCCGGCGTCGCCCGGGCGACGATCGTGTCAGTGCCGCCGGCGAGGACGGACGACCACCCGCTTGAGGAAGCCCTCGCCATCCGACTCCGTCTCCACCGCCGGGTCGTCGGCGAGCGCAAGGTGGATCTCGCGCCGCGCCGCCGGCGTGTATGGCCCCAGAACTACCGCCCGCTGCCCGCGCAGGGCCTCGTCGGCGGCCGACTCCGCTGCCTCCTGCAGGGTGCGCGCCCGGCGATCCTTGAACCCCTGCGAGTCGAGGCGGACCGGCGGGTGGTGCTGCAGCCGCCGGTTGAGGACCCGGTTGCAGAGATACTGGAGGGCGTCCAGGCCCCGTCCACCGCCCGCGGTCAGCAACCGGGCATCGTTGCCTGTCAGCTCACCGACCACCTCGTCCCCTTCGCTGCCGAGACGGAGCTCGAGCTCGAGGCCGCCGCGTTGGCAGAGCGCCATGAGAAAACCGCGCACGACGGCGACCGGGTCGAGACCGGCGCGGATGCGGACGTTGCCGTCCTCGGCTCCGCCGACGACCTCGTAGAGTAGCTCGTGGCGCGCCGCGGCGAGGGCTGCCGCCGCCCGCTCCACCGCCTCCTCAAGGGTGCGCCCCGCGAAGCTCTCCCCGTCAGTGCTCACGATGCTCCTCCGGCGCCCTGCCGCCCACGGCCCTTGCGCTCGCCGATCATGTGGAGGGTCACCTCCTGCTGAATGATGGTGATGACGTTGTTGGCCAGCCAGTAGAGCACCAGACCGGCGGGGAACTGCAGGAACATGATCCCGAAGATCAGCGGCATGAGGCGCATGATGCGCTGCTGCTGGGGGTCGCCCACCTGCGGCGCGAGTCGCTGTTGCAGCCACATCGTCGCGGTCATGAGGATCGGCGTGATGTAGTAGGGGTCCCTGGCCGAAAGATCGTCGATCCACAGTATGAACGGCGCGTGCCGAAGCTCGATCGCCTGCAAAAACAGCTGGTACAGCGCCCACAGGATGGGTAGCTGGACCAGCAGCGGCAGGCAGCCGCTCATGGGGTTGACCCCCTCTACCTTGTACAGCGCCATCATCTCCTGGTTCATGTCGGCGCGCGCCTTCGGATCGGTCTTCCGCTTCTTGTACCGCGCCTGGATCTCCTTGACCTTGGGCTGGAGCCGCGCCATCTTGCGCATTGACACCGTTGAGATGTGCATCAAGGGGAAGAGCACGATCCGGATGCCCAGGGTGAGCAGGATGATCGACAGGCCGTAGTTGCCGACCTTGCCGTAGATCCACCACAGCGCCTTGAGAAAGAGCACCGAGATCGGCGCGAAGATACCGAAGTCCAGGGTCTGCTCGAGGCCGCTGCCGAGGTCCTTCAGCAGGCGATACTGCTTGGGCGATCCGAGCAGCTGGCCTCGCAGGACGCCGCCGTGAGGGCTCACCAGGATCTGCAGTACCCGGTCCTCTTCAACCGACCCGTCGGGAGAGATCCTCTGGACGGCCAGGGGCTCCACGCGGATCTCGCGCAGCTCGCTCTGCGGCCGCAGGACCTTCAGGAAGTGGCTGTCCTGGAGGCCGACGAAGGCCACCGTCCGCGGCTCGTAGGTGCGAGCCTCCTTGACCCTGCCCCGCTTGAACCGTTCGATCTCGCCGTTGGCGAAGAGCACACCGTCGCCCCAGATTGCCAGCCGGTTGTCGCGTTCGCGCGGGCCGAGGTCGCGCAGCCCGGTCCCCACCGCCACCTGCGCGCGACCCAGCTCGCCCTCGAGGATCATCTCCACCTCGAGACCATATCCCTCCGCAGGCATCGTCAGGCGCTTGGTCACGCCGTTGCCGGCGCCGTCCGCCCAGCGCAGCTCTACCCACCGGCCGAGCTGCTCCACCTTGTACAGCCGGTCGTCGACCGCGTCGTCGAGGAGGAGCTGGAGGGGCAGCAGACGCCGCGGATGGTCTACCGTCTGCACCAGGTCCAGAGCCTGACCTTCGTCGCCCTGGTAGCCATGCAAGACCAGGCTGGTGACTGCGGCGCCGCGCGAGCTGATCCCGACGTCAAAGGACCGGTTCCGCAGCACAACCTGGGTGTCGACCTCGCCAGCAACCGCCTCAGCAGGCAGTCGCTCGCCTACCTCGGCTGCTTCGGGCGTCGTCTCGGCCGGCCGCGTCGTCGGGCTCTCCGGCTCAACCTCCCTCAGCGCCGGCGGCCTCGCCGCCGGGGGTGTCGGTGGTGGGAACAGGACCGACCACACGGCGAAGATCACCGCCGAGAGCACGAACGCCAAGAGCAGCCTCTTCTCCATGTGTCACCCGTTCTTCCCGTGGCGCGCGCTGGTCCTCGCTCGACCGGCCGTGACCGTCATCTCAGCACACGCACACGAGATGTCCTCTCGCCAGCAGCCCCCCGCCCCTCGACCGCTGTGGCGATCCGCGCCGTCAATCGCTCCCATTCTGCGACCAGCTCCTTCCACTCAACTCGGTCACAGCCGGGCCGGACGTTCACAACCAGATCGAGGGGCCACGGCCAATGAGCCGCCGTGCTCAGCCGGAACAGCTCACGCACCCGGCGCCGGCAGCGCGACCGTATCACGGCCGGCCCGACCTTGCGCGAGGCGGTGATGCCGAGCCGGGTTCCTCTCCCATCCGGGGCGTCACGCTCGCGCGCGAACAGCACCAGATACTGCCCCGAAACACGAGATCCGGCGCGGTAGACCTTCTGGAAATCGCTCCGTCGCTGGATCGTCGCTTGCCGACGATGGCTGCCCGTCAGACGGTCAGCCGCTTGCGGCCCTTGCGCCGCCGGGCCGCGAGCACCCTGCGCCCGTTCTTGGTGCGCATCCGCTCGCGGAACCCGTGCTTCTTGCGACGGCGACGCGTGTTCGGTTGAAACGTCCTCTTCATGACCTGTCATCCTTCCCACACACCGGGCAGCGGAAGTTACCGCAGGCGCGCCCGAGTGTCAAGCCGCGGCCCAGGTACAGCCCCGTGGTATTCTCGTGCTCCGCCATGAACCGCTGGTTGGACCTGCTCCCACACCTACGTCAGCTACTCGGCGACGACGATTTCCGGTCCTTCGTCGAACCGCTCGAGGTGGCTGCCGGAGACGCCCAGTCGGTCACCCTCCGATCGGCCAACCCGATCGTCGTCGACTGGGTTCGAGACCACCTGCTGGTCGAGATCGCCGCCGTCGCGCGGACCGTCTACGGTGCCGGTTTCGAGGTTCGTCTCGACAGCTCCCTGGGCGTCGGACGGGTCAACGACGAGCCGCGGGTCCTGGAGCTCGCCGACCAGGTTCATCGGCCAAGCTTCACCTTCGAGCGTTTCGTCGTCGGCCCGTCCAACCAGTTCGCTGCGGCGGCGGCGGAGGCGGTTGCCGATCGGCCCGGGCTGGCCTACAACCCGCTCTTCGTCTACGGTGGCTCGGGCCTCGGCAAGACCCATCTGCTGCACGCCATCGCCCACCGAGTCGCGGCCACACAACCACAGCTCAAGGTCCTCTACCTGACCACCGAGGAGTTCGTCAACGACCTCATCAACTGTATCCGTCGCAAACAGATGGAGAACTTCCGCCTGACATTTCGCGGGGTCGACGTCCTGCTCCTCGACGACATTCAGTTCATCGCCGGCAAGGAACGGACCCAGGAGGAGTTCTTCCACACCTTCAACACCCTCCAGGCGGCGAGCCGCCAGGTGGTCTTCACGTCCGACGCGCGCCCCGCAGATCTTCCGGGCCTCGAGGAACGCCTGCGATCCCGGTTCATGCAGGGTCTGATCGCCGATATTCAGCCTCCTGACCTCGAGACCCGCTGTGCGATCCTCCGGGAGAAGGCACGAGCCGCCGGATGGGAGCTTCCCGAGGACGTCGTCCTGTTCATCTCTCGCCGTATCCAGAAGAACGTCCGGGAGCTCGAAGGCTGTCTGAACCGCACCATCGCCTATGCTCAGCTGTGGAACACCAAGTTGTCGGTTGACGTCGTCCGTCACGCCCTGCTCGAGTTGCTCCCGGACGAACGCGAAACCACGCCCTCGGACATCATCCGTTTCGTCGCCCAACACTACGGCATCCGCGTCGCCGATCTCAAAGGACGCTCGAACCGGCGCTCCATTGCTCTGCCCCGCCAGGTCGCGATGTTCCTGATCCGCGAGATACTGGACCTGAGTTTTCCGGAAATCGGAAAGATCTTCGGCAAGCACCACTCTACCGTGATGTACTCCGTGGAGACCGTGCAGAAGCTCCGTCAGTCAAACCCTGATTTCGACTCGTCCTTGACCTCCTTCCGAGAGCACTTCCGGTGACCACTGCCAGGTCGAACTGTGAAGATCCCTGTGGATCGCCTGTGGATCGCCTGTGGAGACCTGTGGAATCCGCCTCTTTTCCACATCACTCCACAGCGCTGCACAGCAGCTCTCCACAGCCACAGAGAGTTCCAGCACCAACGGCAGGGGGAACTTCCGACGGTTCTCCGCAGTGTTCACAGAACCGATGACGACTACTATGCTATATTTCACGTTGTGAGAGAGTTAGTCTCTCGTCGAAAGGTCACGCCATGGAACTGAAGCTGCAGCGGAATCTGGTTCTCCAGGAACTCGCCGTTCTCCAGGGTGTGGTCGAGCATCGGACCACGATCCCCATCCTCTCGAGCATCCTGACCGAGACGGGCGAGGAGCGGGTGCGGATGGTTGCGACGGATCTCGACATGACCATCATCACCCACTGTCCGGCCGAGGTCCGTGGCGAAGGGCGGCTGACGCTGGAGAGCCGAGTTTTCCAGAATCTAGTTCGCAATCTGCCTGAGGAGGACTTCACGCTGCGCCTGGAGGGCGACGCGGTCGAGATTCTCAGCGGTCGTTTTCGCTCGAGAATGTCCACGTCAGATCCTGGAGACTACCCGACCGTGCCGGAGGTGCCGGCGGTCGGAGAATACGCGCTGCCCCTGGACCTGTTTCAGCTCATGCTCAAGCGGGTTGCCTTCGCCATCACCAAGGACGACCCGAAGTTCCAGCTGAATGGCGCGCTGGTCAAGCTCCTCCCGGGGGAGATCGAGATCGCCGCAACCGATGGTCATCGGCTTGCGGTGGTTCGTGCCGAGGCCCCAGAGGGGAATCCGCCCTTCGAGCAGCAGCTGTTCCCGCGCAAGCTCTTGGCGGAGCTGGACCGTTTCACCGACCGTCAGATCGTGTTGTCAGCGGGCGAGAACCACCTCGGTTTCACGATGGGTGCGCGGGCGCTGGTGTCACGGATCGTCGAGCTGCGCTTTCCGCAGTACGAGAAGGTCGTCGTTCGTGACAACCCTCACCGTGCGCGAGTTGATCGTGGCGAGCTGCTTGCCTCTCTGCGGCGTGTCAGTCTGATGGCCCATGAGAAGGCTCGCGGTGTTCGCTTCCGCTTCGACCCGGCGGGAGATCTGACCCTGGTGTCCATCGGACATGACCGGGGCAGTGCCGAGGAGACGCTCGGCATCGTCTACCAGGGTGAGGTTCTCGAGATTGCGCTGAACGCGTCCTACCTGATGGACGTGCTCCAGGTTCTGGACTGCTCGCAGGTTGAGCTCCAGCTTCGTGACGGCAATGCCCAGTGTGTCCTGGTCCCGGTCGACGACGACGCACGGCTCGAGGAGTACGTCTACGTCTTGATGCCGATGAGGCTCTGAAAGAGTGGAGATTCTGGCCCTCCAGGCGGTCGGGTTTCGCAACCTGGCGCCGACCGAGACCGAGTTCGCGCCGCGATTCAACGTCATCACCGGCGACAACGGTCAGGGCAAGACCAACCTCCTCGAGGCGGTCGCGGTGCTTGGCAACCTGCAGTCGTTCCGCACAGCAGACCACCGTCGGATCGTGACCCATGAGCAGAGTCGATATCAGCTCGTCGGCCGCGCCGCGGGCACGACAGGCGGGCGGCGCCTGGCTCAGCAGGCGGAGGTCGGCCCGCCGCTGCGTCGCACCCTGGAGGTTGACGGTCGCACTGCCCCGGTTGAGCGCTACCTGACAGCTGTTCCCGTTGTAACCATCGTACCAAACGACCGAGCGTTGGTCCTCGGTGAGCCGGCCGTTCGCCGTTCGTTCCTCGATCGATTCGCGTTCCTCCTCGAACCGGCGCTCTACCACGAGCTGAGGCTGTACCGTCGGCTGCTGCGACAACGGAACGCCGGCCTGGTCGACGCCGACGATCGGACCCTTGAGGCCTTTGAGCAGATGATGGCGCCGGTGGCGGCCGGGGTGGTGATCCGGCGGCGACGAGCGATGACCCGCCTGGCCGCGGTCTTCGGTACGGTCTACGAAGGGCTCTCCGGGGAAGGTTTTCCGGCGGTCACGTTGAGCTATCGGGGCGAGGCGTGGCTTTCCCACGAGGAGACCCCGACAGCCGTGGAAAACGCCTATCTCCGGAGGTATAATGCGAATCGGGCGCGAGATCGCCTGGTGGGCTACACCGTGGAGGGCCCACACCGACATGACCTCGGTCTCCGCGCCTGCGGGCGTGCCGTCCGCGACGTCCTCAGCTCCGGCCAGAGCAAGGTGGTGGTGGCGGCGCTCCGCCTCGCGATGCTCGAGGAGGTCGAGCGGGAACGAGGAGAACAACTACCCGTCATCGTTGACGACATCGACGCAGAGCTGGACAGGGCGGTGCTTGGCAACCTCGTCCGTCGTCTGTCCACCGGCCGACAGGTGCTGCTCTCCTGTGCTGACAGCGAGCGCGTCCTGCCGATCCTTCCCGGTAGTCGGAGGCTCCACCTGAAGGCAGGGATCTGCACGGAGGTGGCAACCTGTGGAGAATGAAACCATGAGCAGCGGCTACACTGCCGACAACATCCAGGTTCTCAAGGGACTGGACGCTGTGCGCAAGCGTCCGGGCATGTACATCGGCGACGTCGACGACATCGGGGGCCTCCACCACATGGTGTGGGAGGTGGTGGACAACGCGGTGGACGAGGCCCAGGCAGGTTACTGCGACCGGATCGACGTGACCGTCCACGCGGACCACACCGTTACCGTAGTGGACAACGGCCGCGGGATTCCCGTCGACCTCCATCGCGACAGCGGGCGCTCGGCGGCTGAGGTCATCATGACCGAGCTCCATGCGGGTGGTAAGTTCGACTCGAACTCGTACAAGGTGTCGGGCGGTCTCCACGGCGTCGGCGTCAGCGTGGTCAACTTCCTCTCCGAGTGGCTGCGGCTCGAGATCCACCGCGACGGCACGGTCTGGGAGCAGACCTATCGTCGCGGTGTCCCACAGGAGCCGCTGCACGCCGTGGGTAAGACCGCTCGGACCGGGACCATCGTCAGCTTCAAGCCGGATCACGAGATCTTCTCGGTCCTCGAGTTCCACCCCGATCTTCTGGTCCGCCACCTGCGCGAGCTGGCCTTCCTCAACTCCGGAGTGGCGATCTCTTTCTTCGACGAAGCGACCGAACGGGAGGAGAGCTTCCGCTTCCAGGGCGGGCTGGCGGAGTTCGCCCGCTACCTGAACCGTGCCAAGAGCCCGCTCCACGCCGAGCCGATCTACCTGCACGATGTCACCGAGAAGGGCGAGGAGATCGAGGTCGCGCTGCAGTGGCACGATGGCTACAACGAGAATGTCATCGCCTTCACCAACACCGTCTTCAACCGCGACGGCGGGTCACATCTGTCCGGCTTCCGCGCCGCCCTCACCCGGACGATCAACAGCTACGCCCAACAGGAGGGCCTGCTCAAGGGCCTGAAGGAGAACCTGTCCGGTGAAGACGTTCGCGAGGGCCTCACCGCGATCATCGCAGTGCGCATCCGCGAGCCGCGGTTCTCGAGCCAGACCAAGGACAAGCTGGTCTCGTCGGATGTCAAGGGCTGGGTGGAGTCGGTGATCGGCGAGCGTCTGGCGACGTTCTTCGAGGAGAACCCGGGGGACGCCCGGCGGATCGTGTCCAAGTGCCTCGAGGCGGCCCGAGCCCGGGAGGCGGCGCGCAAAGCACGCGAGCTGACCCGCCGCAAGAG
>CAZKKP010000088.1:0-7658 GCA_964553295.1 uncultured Thermoanaerobaculia bacterium
TGAAGATCGCGTCGCCGGTCGAGTGCAGACCCTCCGGCGCCGGGCCGGTCGCCGGGCCGCGGCTCGAGCGTCGCTCGGAGCAGGCGATCCAGCCAGGGCGGACACTCCGGGCGGCTGCGGCGCAGCCGAGGCGGCCGCTCCCGACGACGTCGATCCAGGGTGGCCAGCGGCGCCGAGTCGGCCAGGGGCACCTTCCCGGTGAGGGCCTCCGCCAGGGTCAGGCCGAGGGCGTAGACGTCGGTCGCCGGCGTGATCACGTCGCCGCTCGCCTGCTCCGGCGCCATGTAGGCCGGGGTGCCGACGACCAGCTCGGTGGCGGTCAGGGTGAAGCCCACGTCCAGCGGCCGGGCGAGACCCAGGTCGCACAGCTTGACCTCGCCGCTGCTCGCCAGCAGCACGTTGCCCGGTTTGACGTCGCGGTGGACCACGCCGAGCCCGTGCAGGTGGGCCAGCGCCGCCGCCACCTGGCGTCCGATCTCGACCGTCGCCTCAACGTCGAGCGGGCCGCCCCGGCGCAGCCGGTCGCGCAGGCTCTCGCCCTCGACCAGCTCCATGCTGAGGAAGTGCAGCCCGCCGTGGTGGTGCAGGTCGAAGACCCGGACCAGGGCCGGGTGCGGCGTCCGCGCCGCCCGGACCTCGCGGCGCAGCCGCTCGAGAGAGGCATCGTCGGTCAGCTCGGGGCGCAGCACCTTGACGGCCACCGAGCCGCCGAGCTCGCGATCCCGAGCCGCGAACACCCGGCCGACGCCGCCCGCACCGAGCTCCTCGAGCAGCGTGAACCGGCCCGCCAGGACAGCGCCGCCGCGCAGCTCGCTCGCGCCGCGTCCGGACGCCGGCGGCACCTGCGGTCGGTCAATCGTGCTCGAGCTGTCGACGGGAGGGTCCGGCACGTCGTGCAAGGTGCTCCTGATCCCGGGCATTCTACCCCGACGCCGGGAACCCTCTGTCACTGTGGGGTGTCTAAACTGGTGCTATGAACACCCGCACACCCTCGACGTCGCGTCGCCTCGCCCGCCCGGGCGCTCTCCTCCTCGTCCTCGTCCTCGCTGCCGTCGCCGTCGGTGGCCTGCCGGCCCTCGCACCCGACGGTCAGGAGGACGTTGTACCCTCCGACCGGGCAGCAGGCCCGGCGGAGGAGACCATGACCTGGAACGAAGTCGACCGGCTGGTGTCCGAGCAGAAGCTCGAGGCCGCCGCCACGGCGGTGGCGCAGATCCTCGAGCGTGCCCGCGCCGAGGGGGACGCGGCCGAGTGGGCCCGCGCCCTGGTCGAGGCGACCAAGCTGCGCATCGCCCTCGCCGGCTACGAGACCGCGGTTCGGCGCCTGCTTGACGAGCCCTGGCCCCAGGACGCCGTGTCCCGGGCGGTGCTCGACCTGTACACCGCCCACGCCCTGCAGACCTACGCCCAGGCCTACTCCTGGGAGATCCGCCAGCGCGAGCGGGTGGTGTCCGACGACGAGGTCGAGCTGGAGCGCTGGACCATGGACCAGGTGGTGGCCGCCGCCCACCGGTCCTACGCCCGGGTCTGGGCGAGCCGCGACGGCTGGGGGGCGGCGCCGATCGGCGAGCTCGCCCGCTACATCCGGCAGGGCGCCTTCCCGGCGCGGATCCGCGGCACCCTGCGCGACGCCGTCAGCTATCTCTGGGTCGAGCTCCTCGCCGACACCTCGTTGTGGCGGCCCGAGCAGCCCAACGAGCTGTACCGCCTCGACCTCGAGGCCCTGCTTGCCGGCCGGCCGGCGCTCGACGAGAGCGCGCTCGCCGAGCCCCGGGTCCACCCCCTCGACCGGATCGCCCTGGTGCTCGGCGACCTCGAGCGCTGGCACGACGAGGCCGGCCGGCCCGAGGCCGCCCACGAGGCGCGCCTCGAGCGCTTCCGCCGGCTTCGTGACGCGCTCGAGGTCGCGGCCGACCTCGCGCTGATCCGCGACGCCCTCGCCGCCGCCCAGGAGGGGCTCGACCCGGCCTACGAGTGGTGGGCCGCCGGCCAGGCCGAGCTCGCCCGCATGATCCAGGCCGAGGACGCCGCCGACGCCCTTTCTCGGGCCCGGGCGGTGGCCCTCGCCGGGCTCGAGCGCCACCCGAAGTCGCTCGGCGGCGAGCGCTGCCGCCACGTCGTGGCGTCTATCGAGGCGCCCAGCTACTCGCTGGCCGCCATGGCCTCGGACGGGGTCGGCCGGCGCTCGCTGCGGGTGGAGCACGCCAACCTCGGCGCCCTCCACTTCCGCGCCTTCCGCTACGACCTCGAGGCCTGGCTCGACCAGGCCCGCGACCACAACATGCTCCCGGGCTGGCGCGAGGTGCCCACCTTCCTCGCCGAACGTACCCCCGACGCCGAGTGGTCCAGCGAGCTGCCGGCGACCCCCGACTTCCGGTCCCACGCCAGCGACATCGTGCCACCCTTCTCCGACCCCGGCGCCTGGATCGTGGTCGCCTCGGCGCGGCGCGACTTCCACGGCGACGGCAACCAGCTGCAAGCGGTTCACCTGGTGCTCGGCGAGCCGGTGCTCGAGACCCGGTGGGTCGACGGCCGCTGGGAGGTGACGGTGCGCTCCGGCGGCACCGGCGACGTCCTGCCCGACGCGGTGGTCACCCTGTGGCGGCACGACTGGCGCCAGGGCCACCGCCGGGTGACCAGCCGCCGCACCGGTCCGGACGGGCGGCTCAGCTTCAGCGCCGGCGACGTCGGCCGCGGCACCCACTTCCTCCTCGCCCGCTGGCGCGACCAGCTCGCCTTCGACCCCGGCGCCCTCTACGCCGAGGGTGACCGGACCCCCGGCCTGACCTCGTCGGTCCTGGTCTACACCGACCGCGCCGTCTACCGACCGCAGCAGACGCTGCACTTCAAGGTGGTGTCCTACCACGGCGGTGGCGACGCCATGCGCTTCGCCGTCGTCCCCGGGCAGCAGCTCACCGTCCGGCTGCGCGACGCCAACCGCGAGGTGGTCGCCGAGGCCGAGGTGCGGACCAACGACTTCGGCTCGGCCTCGGGCCGCTTCGAGATCCCGACCGGCCGCATGCTCGGCGGCTGGTCCCTGGACACCTCCGGCGGCGGCGGCGCCGCCGTCCGGGTCGAGGAGTACAAGCGGCCCTCCTTCGAGGTCGCGGTGCTCGACCCGGCACGCGCGCTGCGCCTCAACCGGCCGGCCGAGCTCGCCGGCGAGGCCGGCTACTACTTCGGCCTGCCGGTCACCGAGGGCGCGGTGCGCTGGCGGGTGACCCGCGAGCGCGTGGTGCCCCCGTGGTGGTCGTGGCGCTGGTGGCGCCCCGAGCCCGCCGCCCCCCAGATGGTCGCCTCGGGCGACGCCGTGCTCGACGCCGACGGCCGCTTCCAGGTGGTCTTCACCCCCGAGGCCGACGAGCGCGAGGCGGCGAAGGAGGGCGTCAGCTATGCCTTCAGGCTCGCCGTCGAGGTGACCGACGCCGGCGGCGAGACCCGCTCCGCCGAGCGCACCTTCCGCCTCGGCTTCGTCACCGTCCAGGGTCGCCTGGAGACCGACGCCGCCTTCTTCCTCGAGCGACGGGCCGCCACCGCCCGCCTCGTGCGCACCGATCTCGACGGCCTGCCCCGCGCCGGCCGGGCGCGCTGGCGGCTGGTCGAGCTGGTCCAGCCCGAGCGCGCCCTGACCCCGGCCCAGCAGCCCCTGCCCGAGCCCGAGGACCCGGAGGCCTACCGCACCGAGGGCGACCGTCGGCGGCCGCGCTGGGACCACGGCTACGACCCGCGGGCGGTGCTCGCGAGCTGGCCCGAGGGTCGCGAGGTGCGCTCGGGCCACGTCGAGCACGGCGCCGACGGCGCCGCCAGCCTCGAGCTGCCGAAGCTCGCCGCCGGCGCCTATCGGCTGCTCTGGGAGTCGGACGACGAGCTCGGCGCCACCGCCCGGGCCCGTACCGACCTCGTGGTGGTGCGCGACCAGTCCTCGCCCCTGGCGGTGCCGGCGCTGCTCCTGGCAGAGTCGTCGTCGGTCCCGGTCGGCGGCACCGCGCGCCTGCTGGTCCGCTCCGGCTTCGCCAACCAGGCGATGGTGCTCGAGCTGTGGCGCGACGGCAACCGGCTCGAACGCCGGCCGCTGCGCGCGGGCCGTGACGCCGAGCTGGTCGAGATCCCGATCACCGAGGACCTTCGCGGCGGCTTCGGCGCCACCCTGACGGTGCTCCGGGACCACCAGCTGATGACCCAGAGCGCCAGCGTCTGGGTGCCCTATGACGACCGGCGTCTCGAGGTGGAGTTCTCCACCTTCCGCGACCGGCTGCGGCCGGGCAGCCGGGAGACCTTCCGGGTCACCGTCCGCGGCGCCGACGAGCAGGCGCTGGCCGCCGGCGCCGCCGAGGTGCTGGCCTCGATGTACGACCGCTCTTTGGACCTGTTCGCGCCGCACAGCGCCCCGGACGCGCTCTCCCTGTACCCCAGCCGGGTGTCCTTCCGGCTGCCCCGCACCACCCTCGGCCCGGGCCGCCGGCTGTGGTCCGACGGCACCGGGCTGGCCTCGGTGCCGGGCTGGCCGCACCTCGCCACCGACCGGCTGGTGACCCTCGACGGCTACGGCATCGGCGGGCCGGGACGGCGCGGCTACGGCGGTGGGCCCGTGCTGCGCCAGATGGCGGCGGCGCCCATGGCCGCCATGAAGGCCGGCGAGGAGGCCGACGGCATGCTCGGGATGGTCGCCGAGTCCGCTCCCGAGGCGGTGCGCGAGGCCCGCGACGAGGGGGCCGTGGCCGATGCTGCCGCCCCACCGTCCGAGCCCGCCCCGGTCGAGATGCGCTCGAGCTTCGCCGAGACCGCCCTGTTCGAGCCCCACCTGGTGACCGGCGACGACGGCTCGGTGAGCTTCGAGCTCGAGGTCCCCGACTCGGTCACCGAGTGGAAGCTGTGGATCCGGGCCCTGACCCGCGACCTGCGCGCGGGCGCCGCCGAGAGAAGGCTCGCCACCGTCAAGGAGCTGATGGTCCGGCCGGCGGTGCCGCGGTTCCTCCGCGAGGGCGACCGCGCCGAGCTCCGGGTGGTGGTCAACAACGCCGCCGAGCGCGCCCTCGAGGGGACCGTCGACCTCGAGCTCGTGGATCCCGACACCGACGACGACCTGCGCGCCGCCTTCGGCCTCGACCCGGCCGCCGCCACCGCGGTGCCCTTCCGGGTCGAGCCGAGGGGTACCGCGACCCTCACCTTCCCGATCGCGGTGCCGCCGCGGCCGGGGATGGTCGCCTTCCGCGCCACCGCCCGCTCGGGCGACCTCTCCGACGGCGAGCTGCGGCCGCTGCCGGTGCTCCCGGGCCGCATGCACCTGATGCAGTCGCGCTTCGTCACCCTCCGGGACGCCGACCGCCGGAAGATGGTCTTCGAGGACCTCGAGGCCGACGACGACCCGAGCCGCATCCACAACCGGATGGTCCTCACGGTCAACGCCCAGCTCTTCTACGGCGTGCTCGACGCCCTGCCCTACCTGGTCGACTACCCCTACGAGTGCACCGAGCAGACGCTGAACCGCTTCCTGTCCACCGGCATCGTGTCGTCGGTCTTCGAGCGCTACCCGGCGGTGGCCCGCATGTCCCAGAAGCTGGCCGACCGGGAGACCCGCTACGAGACCTGGGACACCGCCGACCCCAACCGCAAGATGGCGCTGGAGGAGACGCCCTGGCTCGCGGTTTCAAGGGGCGGCGACGACGAGCCTTCGGACCTTCTCCGGGTGCTCGACCCACGGATCGCCGCGGCCGAGCGGCGGGCCAGTCTCGCCAAGCTCGAGCGCGCCCAGACCTCCCTCGGCGGCTTCCCCTGGTGGCCGGGCGGGCCGCCGTCTCCGTGGATGACGCTGTACATCCTCAACGGCCTCTCCCGGGCCCTCGAGTTCGAGGTCGAGGTGCCTCAAGACGTCGCCGTCCGAGCCTGGCGCTACATGCACCGCCACTACCTCGACGAGATCGTCCGCGACATGCTCGAGGAGGACTGCTGCTGGGAGACCGTCACCTTCCTCAACTACGTGCTCTCCAACTTCCCCGATGAGAGCTGGACCGGCGGCGTCTTCTCCGAGGACGACCGCCGGCGCATGCTCGAGCACTCCTTCCGGCACTGGAAGCGGCACTCGCCACTGCTGAAGGGGTACCTCGCGCTCACCCTCGAGCGCGCCGGCCGCCACGACGACGCGGTGCTGGTCTTCGACAGCGTCATGGACTCGGCCAGGACCGAGCGTGACCTCGGCACCTACTGGGCGCCCGAGGCCCGCTCCTGGCTCTGGTACAACGACACCATCGAGACCCATGCCTTCGCGCTGAGGGTGCTCGCCGAGCTCGAGCCCGACGACCCGCGGCGCGACGGCCTCGTCCAGTGGCTCTTCCTCAACAAGAAGCTCAACCACTGGAAGTCGACCCGGGCCACCGCCGAGGTCATCTACTCCCTGGTTCACTACCTCGAGCGGGAGGGCACCCTCGGGACCCGCGAGGAGGTCCGGATCGCCGCCGGCGAGCACCGCCGGACCTTCACCTTCGAGCCCGACGAGTACACCGGCTCGGCGGCGCGGCTGGTCATCCCGGGCGACGAGGTCGGCCCCGCCACGGCGACCGTCGTCGTGGACAAGGACACCCCCGGCCTCGCCTTCGCCTCTGCCACCTGGGCCTACTCCACCGAGGAGCTCCCCGAGGAGGCCCGCGGCGACCTCTTCGAGGTCCACCGCAGCTACTTCCGGCGCCTCCAGCGGGGCGACGAGCTGGTGCTCGAGCCGCTCGCGCCCGGCAGCCACCTCGCCGTCGGCGACCAGCTCGAGGTCCACCTCACCCTGCGGGCGAAGCACGCCGCCGAGTACGTCCACCTCCGCGACCCCCGCGGCTCGGGCTTCGAGCCCGAGCGGGTGACCTCCGGCTATCGCTGGGACCTCGGCATCGCCGCCTACGAGGAGGTCCGAGACTCGGGCGCCAACTTCTTCATCGAGTGGCTGCCCGCCGGCGAGTACACCCTCAAGCACCGCCTCCGCGCCGCCATGGCCGGCACCTTCAAGGTCGCGCCGGCGACCCTGCAGTCGATGTACGCCCCCGAGTTCGCCGCCTTCTCGGCCGGCCACACGGTGGAGGTCCGTGGGGAGTAGCAAGGGTTCGTGGCGGTCGGATTCGCTGCGCGACTCTGAAGATCACGGTTCGTTCTGGGTTACCCTGCGGGCATGGCGACGAGCAACGTGACGCCGTTCCCGAGCCCTCACTTCGCGCAGGAGGGCGATGTCTGGCAGGTGCGGACGATCCTGGTGCCCGGCTGGGTGGAGGGTCGCCGCGGCCCCTACCGGCCGATCGGCGCGCTGGCGGTCAGCCGGCGTCACGATCTCGTTGCCGCCGCCGACCCGGCGGAGTCCGGCCCCGGTCTCCGGCAGGCGGAGCAGGCGCTCGGCTCGCTGGCGAAGCTGACGGCCGACCGGCCGGCGGTGATCGAGGTCGAGGATCCCGGGCTGGCGGAACGGCTCCGGGGGAACCGCCGATGGCGGCAGTGCGAGATCCGAGTCCGGGAGACCCTCGAGGACGTCGACCGCGCTTATGCCGCGCTCCGGAGCCACCTCGAGGAGGACCGCCCTCGGCTCTCGATTCTCGCGGGCGAGGGCGTGACCCTCGCCGACGTCCGGCGCTTCGCCGCGGCGGCGGTCGAGCTCTGGGAGGCGGCGCCGTGGCGGGCGTTCACCGACC
>CAZKKP010000088.1:7668-10892 GCA_964553295.1 uncultured Thermoanaerobaculia bacterium
GGACGTGATGCAGCTGACCGCCTCGTCCCCACACCCCCAGCTCGGGGCGTGCATGGTGATGGGCCATGGCGGCGAGGAGTTCGGGGTCCTGCTGGCCGAGAGCCCAGAGGTCTTCTCGAGCCTGGCCGCAGTCTCCGAGGAGGCGCCCGAGCTCCACCACCCGCTGTGGGCGATGACCTTCGACCACCCCTGGGAGCTGCCGGTGTCCGACCACGACCTCTGGCTGGAGCACGCCCTGCCCGGGGTGGACGGGGACCGCATTGCGACGGTGCGCCGGCACGGACCCCACCGGCAGGAGATGCGACCCCCGACCGCGTCCGAGCTGGCAAAGATCGTCGACGTGATGGCGGCCCTGGCGCGGACCACCGAGGAGCAGTCGACCCAGGAGTCGTGGACCGTGGAGGTCCCGCGGCCGGACGGTGCGGCTCAGGTGCGGCTCTCCTGGCCGCCCCTCGAGCCCGACCAGGTCGCCCGGCTGCTCGCGGACACCCGGGCGGCCTGGGGCCTCGACGAGAATGACGCGGCGTCCGTCGACGGCGAGATGCTGCTCGAGGACCCACACATGCTGGCCACACTGTCCTGCAACCTCTCTGGACGCCTGGCCGCGCGCCTCGCCGCCCGCGCCATCGCCCTGGACCCCGGGGGGAGCCTGGGATACCACGCAGCCGCAGCCGCAGCCGCCGACCCGAACCGTGCGGTCGAACTCGCCCACCATGGCATCCGCCTGCTCCGCGACAGCATCGGTGAGAAGACCATCACGGCGGCGCGGGGCGAGATCACCCGCGTCGAAGGGGGTCGCCGCCTCCTCGACCTGTTCCACCAGCTCGCGACCGCGCTGGCCGCTGCCGGAAAGCTCGACGAGGCCCTCGCGGTGGACGCGGAGATGCTGTCCCTCGACCTGCTCGACCGGTACGGCGCCCGCTTCCTGCAAGCGGCCCACCTCGTGGCGGCGGAGCGGCCCCGCGAGGCTCTGTCCTGGCTCCAGGAGTGCTGCGCCGAGGACCCCTCGGCGGACGCTCGCTATCTCAAGGCCCTCGCTCACCAGCTCGCCGAGGGCGCCGGACCCGCCGCGGACCGGGACCTGCAGGCGGCCTTCGAGTGCAACGAGACGGTTCCCCTCCTGCTGCTCGGCGTCATGCCACTTCCGGACGGCGAGCCGACGGCCTACGCGCCGGGCAGCCCCGACGAGGCCGCTCTCCACGCCAAGCGCTATCAGTGGCTGTGGCAACGACACCCCGAGTCGCTGTCATGGCTGTCCGAGCGCTTCGCCCGCCACGTCGTGGCCGCACGGCGCCCCACCCGCCCCCGCCACGCGAAGCCCCGACGCCGGAAGCGCTGACGGACCGCGGAGGCCGCGAAGAAGAGGATCGCGCTCGACCTCGTCGCCACCACCGGCTTCGGGCTGTCCAGCCCCTGTTGCTCGGCCCTCGGGAAGGTGCGGCCGGGGCGAACCGGGGCGGGCGGCCCGCCCTGCCCTCCCGAGCGGCCGCGGGATGCCGGCGCGGTTCGCGCTACCCGCCCAGCAGCCGCTCGCGGCGTTCGGCGCGGGCGACGGCGAGAGCGGTCAGGGCGGCGGCGAGCAGCACCATCCCGATCCGGTTCTGGACGGTCCAGGCGAGCACGTCCTCGGGGCTCGAGCCGGTGATCGCGAGGGGGTTGAAGAACGGCGACAGCCGGGGCTGGCTCGAGCCGAAGCCGGTGAGCAGGCCGTTGAGGAAGAGCACGGCGGCGCCGAGCATGGCGCCGGTGATCTCCGAGCGGGCCAGGGCGGCCAGGCCGGCGGACAGCACCAGGTAGACGACCGCCGCCTGCAGCGCGCCGTACAGCGCCGCCGGCGGGACCTCGGTGAAGAAGGCGTGGGCGGCGCCGGCGAGCAGCGCCTCCGCCCCGAGGAGGATCACCGCCCCGGCCGCCAGCTTGCCGAGCCACACCCTGACCGCGCCGCCGGGCACGGTGTAGGCGATCTCCAGGGTCCGCCGCTCCATCTCGCCGGCGATCACCCGCACCCCGAGAAAGACCGCGAGCACCACCAGGGGCACCCCGATCAGGCCGTTCTGCGCCTCCACCGGCTGAAAGGACTCGAGCCGCCAGCGGACCAGCAGGCGGAACGCCTCGAAGGCCGGCCAGACCAGCGGCACCAGGCAGGCGATCCACCACCGCCGGCCGACCAGCAGCCGGGCAGAGAGCTCGACGACACGAAGGAGGTCGCGGATCATGGGGCCTCCATCCGGGGGCTCAGGGCAGCTCCGCCCCACCACTTACCCATGGCCGCGGCTCCCGACCAGGGCAAGGTAGCCGTCCTCCAGGGTCGGCTCGACCGCCGCTGCCGCGGGATGGGGCGGGGCGGCCGCGAGCAGCCGGACCCTCGCGCCGCCGTCGACCTCGGGCACCCGGTCGACCACCACCGCCGCCGGGTCGAGCTCCGCGTCGTCCCACAGCCGCACCTCCCAGACGCGGCCGCGCGCCGCGTCGGCGAGCTTCGACGGCGGGCCGTCGAAGACCACCGCCCCCCGCGCCAGCACCACCACCCGCTCGCAGGCGACGGCGACGTCCTCGACGACGTGGGTCGAGAACAGCACCACCCGGCCCTCGGCCAGCCGCGCCAGCAGGTTACGGAAGCGGATCCGCTCCCGCGGGTCGAGCCCGACCGTCGGCTCGTCGACCACGATCACCGGCGGCAGCCGGAGCAGCGTCCGAGCGACCGCCACCCGCTGCCGCATGCCGCCGGAGTAGCTGCCGATCCTCTCGCCCGCTCGCTCGGCCAGGCCGACCTCGTCGAGCAGGTACTCGACTCGCTCGCGCCGGACGTCGCGGTCGCCGATCCGGTACATCAGGGCGTAGTACTCCAGGTACTCCCGGGCCGAGAGGTCGTCGGGCAGGCCGAAGTCCTGGGGCAGGTAGCCGACCCAGGTCGCGAGGCGGCGGCGCAGGCGTTGCAGCGGCACGCCACCGAGCCGGATCGCTCCCACCGACGGCTCGAGGATGCCGGTCACCAGGCGCAGGAAGGTGGTCTTGCCGGCGCCGTTGGGGCCGAGGATGCCGACCATCCCCCGCTCGGCGCAGAGGGTCACGGAGTCGAGGGCGTGCACCTCGGCAAGGGGCAGGTCGAGGCCGAGCAGGCGGCGGCTCCAGCGCCGCCAGAGGGTGCGCGGCCGCCGCAGCCAACCCCCGGCGGGCCGCTCGGGCAGGACCCCGTGGGCGACCCGCTCGGCGGTGTGGCGGGG